>MFGV01000045.1 GCA_001778375.1 Candidatus Firestonebacteria bacterium RIFOXYD2_FULL_39_29 | reverse complement strand
TTTAATAAAAAAAGGCTTTAAATAAGGGAAATGAGTCTAAATATGCCTAATTCAGCGGAACTTGGGTTAAGCATGGGATAATAGATGGCGTTAAAAAGTACAAAATTCTATCCGCCCTAATAATTGGCGGACTAAACAAATTCGAAAAAAAATAAATAAAAGAGAAGCCGAGGTTAGTGTTTCTTTTGTTTTCTTTTTATTAGTTTTGTTTCGAGTTTCGAATTCGACTGACCTTGATTTAATAGAAACTGGTCGTCCGCCAGTCTTTATGCCTGCCCGCCAGTTATTTTTGGAGGGGAGGATTGTGCTTCGAGTTTGGAGGAATCGTTTTAGGGGGTTAAACTATGAGAAAAATATTAATACTGATTGTTATACTTTCTGGCATGGCATATTCAGACAATGAGCCTACCTGGCTTATGTCAGTTCCTACTGCAAATGTCCTTCCAAAAAATACTTTATCCGCCGGCATTATCTATCTGGATCTCTCCATCGCTGACAGTCTGGAAATAGGAGCGCACGGGATAAAATACCAGCTTTTAAAAGATTTTGAAGGCGGACGGCTGGCTCTCGGCGCTTCCTTTGTTTTCGGACTTTACCCTTACGCGGTCTGGACAAAAAATATTGATCTTGGAGAGCTTTCTATCGGCATAAATCCTTTTCCGTATTTTGTCTTTGCAAGTATTGAAACAAAACTTTCCGACACGATGAGGTTCATCGGGGAAGTGCATAACGGTGTTTCAGCGGGACTTAGAAATACGATTGCCAAGGGTTGGTGGCTGGATATCGGCCTTGGCCTCACTGTTTATCCCTATAAAAACTACCTGTTCTACGACTTTGCAAACACAGATTATTTTTATTACAGATTCCCTACCACTTTCTCGCCTTATGTTGTGATATCTCTCTGCTATAACTTTGATATCAGTCCTGTTGCCCCGCTTCCCGAAGTAAAACCGGAAAGTAAACCGGTGGAAGACGGCCCGCAGCCGATAGACCCCATCAAAGATAAATAACTAAGCACTATCCTCCCCTCCAAAAATAACTGGCGGGCAGGCATAAAGACCGGCGGACGACAATATCTAATATATTAAAGTAAGTCGAACTATAAATTCGAAAAGTATTGAGTTGTATAACAAATGACTATAGTGGCAAACTGGTAATAAAAGGCAAACTAAAGATGTACTACTAGTAAAGATATTTACGATTTACAAATGACAAATGACGATTTAGTGAAAGCGGAATAGTACTTTCCGCCGTATTAATCAAATTTGAGGTAGAAAATTGCGACCTCCAATTTCCGCAAGAAACGGCCTTTCATTGTAAAATAGCATTATAATCTGTTTTTTTGCTATAATACTATATATAAAGTGAACACGCTTTTACTAAATCAGCGGAATCAGCTAGCTTTGTAATCTCTTCGAAAGATCCGCCTAAAATAACTGGCGGATGCGTAATCATTGCTAGCAAATAAGTAACTGCTAATAAATAAGCGAAGTATAAATATACGATGAAAACGTTTGCACCAAGGAAAAAATGAATCCGTATCATAAAACTACCGGCATAATCATTAAAGTCAGAAGCTATGGCGAAGCGAACAAACACCTTACTATTTATACCAAGGCATACGGGAAGATCCACGCGGTGGCGAAGGGTGCAAAGAAGATGAAGAGCCGGTTTGGCTCTACGGTGGAACTTTTTACGGAGACAAAATTGTTTTTGTATAAGCAAACATACGCGGATCTTTATCTGTTAACTCAAAGTCAGATTGCCACGCATTTTAAGAATATCTCCAAAGACGTAAAAAAATATACTTATGCTTCTGCGGTCTCTGATTTTGTGAATACTTTTGTACCGTTCGGGGAAAAAAGTCATTCTTTGTATGAACTTTTCATTCATACTCTGCATAGATTGGATACGCAAAAACATGAAGACAAGATATTTTCAATGTTTATGGTGAAGTTCCTCACCCAGGTGGGTTTCAGAATCGCGCTTGATTCCTGCACCTCTTGCGGCTCTGATTTAAAACAGAATAAACGGATGTCCGTAAGTCCCAAACACGGGGGTGTAGTTTGCGAAACGTGCGCAAGCGGAGTTTCAACGGTCGAAGTGTATAATAATACGCTTAAACTTATGGATTTTCTTCACAGGAAAACATTTGATACACTTTCTAAAATAACCATAGATAATCAATCTCATATGGAGATAGAAAAAGTAGTGGAACATTTTCTTGAATATAACTTTGAGCTGAAATTAAAAAGCTTAAAAGTAATGGAGAGTATAAAATCTTATGGCGAATAAAAAAGCGGTAATATTACTGTCAGGCGGGCTAGATTCCACAACAACTCTGTATTATGCAAAAGCAAAGGGCTTTAAATGTTTTTGCCTCCTTTTCGACTACGGGCAAAGGCACAAGAAAGAGTTAAAAGCGGCTGTAAAACTGGCAAAAATGAACAAATGTATCTACATCGTAGTTAAAATAGCGCTGCCATGGTCTAAGAGCGCATTAACGGATAGGAAGGTTAAAGTACCGGTGAAGAATAAGCAAATCGGAAAAGATATACCCGTTACTTATGTTCCGGCGAGAAATACAATATTTTTAGGTTTTGCCGCGTCTTATGCCGAATCAATCGGTGCTAAAAAGATTTTCATAGGAGCAAATGCATTGGATTACAGCGGATACCCTGACTGCCGTCCGAATTATATTAAGGCCTATGAAAAAGCAGTGAACCTCGGAACTAAAAGCGGTGTCTCCGGAAATAAATTAAAGATAGAAACGCCGTTGATTAATCTGACAAAAGCGGAGATAATTAAATTAGGGATTAAGCTTAAAGTGCCTTACGAGTTAACCTGGTCTTGCTATAACGGCGGTAAAAAGCCTTGCGGGGTGTGTGATTCGTGCTTGTTAAGGGAAAAAGGGTTTAGGAAAATAAAATAAAAGCAGGAAATATTGCGTAAAAATATGTTAAAATATCTAATATAAAGCGATAAGAAGAGGTGAAAAATATGTCTTTAATCTCGATAGTTCTTGCTGTACTATGTTTTATTTTTGTCTGTTTTCTTGCGTTACTTGGTATTAAGGCGTTACGTAGTAAAGCGGTGAGCGGAGCTGAAAGTTTGCTCGGAGAAACAGGGAAGGTAACAAAGATTCTAAAACCGGAAGGCATCGTATATGTCAGCCGTGAGGATTATACGGCAAGAAGTAAGAATCAGGACACGATTGAAGTTGGAGCAAAAGTAAAAGTTGTGGCTGTTGATGGAGTAAAAATAATTGTGGAGAAAATATATTAAAATAGATTTAAGGAGGTAGCACATGGGGACGTTTTTTGTTTTTGTAGTTGTGCCAATAATATTTGTACTATTGGTGTTGTTCAATGCAATAAAGATCGTAAGGGAGTATCAACGGTTAGTTTTATTCCGATTCGGAAAACATGCTCCCGGCGGCGTTCTTGGTCCCGGGATTACTTTTGTCTGGCCGATAATGGATCAGATAGTCTGGGTGGACCTTCGAGAATCCTTTCTTGAAATTCCTGAGCAGACCTGCATTACCAAGGATAATGCGCCTGTTTCCGTTGATTTTCTTATTTACTGGAAGGTTATTGACCCGGCGCTTTCCGTTATTCAGGTACGCAATTTCGCGGGAGCTTTGCAGGGTATAGCAACAACAACCTTAAGAGCTGTTGTCGGCGATATGGCACTTGATGAAGTACTTTCCAAGAGAGAACAGATAAATGTCATTCTAAGAACCAAATTAGATGAAGTAACCGGCAGATGGGGAGGGAAAGTAACCTCCGTAGAAATCCGTGAAATTCTTCCGCCGACGGAAGTTCAGTCCGCAATGACCAAGCAGATGGCGGCAGAAAGACACAGAAGAGCGGTGGTAACCGAATCAGACGGTACAAAACAGGCCGCTGTTACGATTGCCGAGGGCGAAAAGCAGTCAGCGATACTTAGAGCCGAAGGTGAAAGACAGTCGCAGATACTGAAAGCTGAAGGTTATGCGAAGGCGCTTGAGAGCATATTTGGCGCCGCGAAATCAATTGATGCAAAGACAATGAGTTTGCAGTATCTCGATACACTAAAAGCACTTGGTGCTTCTCCGTCAACGAAATATATCTTCCCGATGGAGTTTACAACGTTACTTAAGCCTTTTGTGGAGAATATTAAAGAAGCCATAGCGGCAAAAAAATAGGTTGCTATTTCTCAGTAAAGAATTACGGGGCGCGGTGAAAATCGCGCCCTTTTTGTTGAAAAACCGTCAAAAATGCAAGAATTATCAAAATACTATATATTGACAATAAATCTTCAAAACCACTACTAATTGTAGTTTTTAAAGGCTAAAAACACGTTTCATTATAAGCTTTTAGATCAAAATAAGGCAGGGGGGCTTGTCAAAACCGGAATTATAGTGTATACTGTAAATGTACCTAACAGTACCAGCAAGAGCAGTTTTCGACCGCAAGGAGAAAATGCTTCTCCGGGCGGTTTTTTTGTTGGTAAAATCTTAAGGAAAAGGAAGTGAGACAAGAAATGGCAAAGGGAAAAGTAAAATGGTTTAACGACCAGAAGGGTTATGGCTTCATAACTCCGGAATCGGGAAAAGATGTATTCGTACATCATACCGCAATCCAGGGTGAAGGATTCAAGACCTTGAGAGAAGGACAGGACGTCGAATTCGAAATCGAAAACGGCCCCAAGGGTGAGCAAGCTACTAAAGTAGTTAAACTCTAACCTAAAAAATAAAGCCCGGTTGGTTTACGCCGGTCGGGCTTTTTGTTCCAAGAATCTAATAAAAAGGGAAGTGATACAACAAAATGGCAACAGGAAAAGTGAAATGGTTTAACGACCAGAAAGGCTATGGTTTCATTACTCCGGAATCAGGAAAAGATGTATTCGTACATCATTCCGCGATCCAGGGTGACGGATTCAAGACCTTAAGCGAAGGACAGGCTGTCGAATTCGAAATCGAAAACGGTCCCAAGGGTGAGCAGGCTACGAAAGTAGTAAAACTCTAACTTAAAAAAATCAAGCCCGGTTGGTTAATTCCAGCCGGGCTTTTTTGTTGGAGCGAAGAGATACAAGATATTTCATAGGTTGTAGTTGCTCGATTTAGGCCGTTCCGGCGAAGGCGAGCGTGCCTGATGCTTGCCCGCCAATCTTTAAGGAGGGAATCAACTACATTGCGACACAGTCTAGATTTACGATTGACAATTTAATGTAGATGTAAACCGCTTATATTAATTTTTAGATAGTATTACGTCAAATCTTTTCAAACAAATCTCTTTCCCAAGCACTTCCATTACTTCAAAGAGTCCGGGGGAGATAAGTTTTCCTGTTAAAGCCAGACGTACTGGATGCACCAGTTCTCCGAGTTTTTTACCGTTTTTCTCTGCAAAGGACCTTGTAAAAGCTTCCAGTTCCGCGGCGGTGAAGGAGAGAGCGGCGACTTCGGTGCGGTATCTCTTAAAAAGTTCTATCTTGGCCGGATCTTTAAAGTGTTTCTCAAAGGCCGCCGGGTCATATTCCGTAACGTCGGTGAAGAAATATTTGGAATCAATAATGTCCGTAAGCTTTTTAAGGCGTTCTTTCTCTAGTTTGACGACCTTTAAGAGAAGATTTTCTTCCGGGGTTATTCCTGCTTTTAACAAAAAAGGCCGGACTAAATCTGCTATCTCCGGTTCAGTTTTTTGCCTTATATAATAGCCGTTCAAAAAATCCAGTTTTGTAAAATCAAAAATCGCAGGGCTTCTATTCACCTGTTTCATCTCAAATCTTTTGATAAGTTCGCTTAAAGGGAATATTTCTTCCGTTGCGCTGTAGGAACACCCGAGTAGCGCCAGAAAATTAACCACGGCAACAGGAATATAACCTTCCTCCTGATACTCTGTGACTGCCGCGGCTCCCGCTCTTTTTGAAAGACGGGTCTTGTCGGAGGCAAGTATCAAAGGTATATGGGCAAACTCCGGAAGCTCAAACCCCATCGCTTTATAGAGCTGTATCTGGCGGGGAGTGTTGGAGATATGGTCCTCACCGCGAATGATGTGCGTTACTTTCATTAAGGCGTCGTCTACGACCACGCAGAAATTATAAGTCGGCACACCGTCGGTTCTTTCAAGGATGATATCGTCAAGTTCTTTATTATTAAAAGTTATTTTACCCCTGACAAGGTCGTTTATCACCGTTTCACCCTCTTCGGGCATCTTAAAGCGGACTACGAACGGCTTGCCGGCGTTTTTGAATTCTTCAGCTTTTTCTTTTGATAGTTTTCTGCACGTACCGTCGTATTTGTAGGGTCTTTTCAGTTTTTCGAAAAGTTTTCTCTTCTGTTCCAGTTCGTCTTTTGTGCAAAAACATTTATATGTGCTGTTGTTATCCTCAAGTCTTTTAGCGTACTCTTTGTAAATATCCATGCGCTCCGACTGCCGGTATAATTCGTCGTGATCCAGTCTCAGCCAATTCATTGACTCAAGAATATTTATTTCAAACTCTTTTTTGGATCTTTCCTGATCCGTATCTTCAATCCTTAAAATAAACTTCCCGCCTGTATGTTTGGCAAATAAATAATTAAAAAGCGCCGTCCTGGCGCCCCCGATATGAAGATTCCCCGTAGGTGAAGGAGCAAAGCGTACTGTTGTCATAGGTTTTCCTTTAAATTATTACACTGGTATAAAATGAAAACCAGTTTGTAAAGTTTTCTTTAGAGGAGGTATTATTTGCTTTACCCGACCTCTGTCCTCGAGATTTTGCTAAGCCTCCAACCATCTAAACCTCTAAGCCTCAGCTTTTCTGCTATTTTTGTTTCAAGTGCCTTCTTACATACCAGATCGCTCCGGCAAGGATTACTATTCCGATAACGGCGTCAAATCGGTGGAAATATACCCCGAGCGTGTCCCAGTTCTCGCCCATTTTAAAACCGACCCAGGCCAGAAACCAGCACCAGACAAAAGATCCGAGAAAAGTATACAGACAGAATTTTGGGAAATTTGTTTTGGCTATTCCGGAAGGAAGCGAGATAAAGGTGCGTACTACCGGAAGTAATCTGCTGATGAAAGTTGCCAGGTCACCGTATTTTTCGAAGAATTTATCGGCGATCTTCATGTCATGATGAGAAATAAGTACGTATTTGCCGTACTTTTCAAGCAAAGGTCTGCCGCCGTAAAGACCGACAAGATATGTAGGAATAGAGCCGACCAGACAACCGAGTGCTCCCGCGAAAGATACCCAGAAGAGTGTAAACTGCCCTTTTGCCGCCAGATATCCGGAAAAAGGCATTATTATCTCGGAGGGAAGGGGAATGCAGGCGGACTCAATGGCCATCATTAAAACGATTCCGGAATAACCCAATGTAGATATAGTGCCGATTATAAATCCCGCCAAAACACCGATAATTTTTCCGATTATTCCGGCACTTACCCCGGCTTCAACGGTTGTTTCTAATGTTATTTCTGTTAACATTTGTTCTCCTATACGAATTAGATTACATTGATACAAATGTAAATTCAATCACTAAAATCAAAATTCTAAATTCTAAACAAAATCATCGAACCTATATTATATGTCTTTTTAGTGATTAGTGCTTAATTCTTAGTGATTTTGCTTTTCTAGACTTTTTCCGACGCGTCAAAAAGCTTTTTATGTTCATCCAGTGCGTATCTGTCCGTCATGTTCGCAATGTGGTCGCAAATAACCCTGTATTTGTCAGAATCTTTTGACACTCTGTTTCTGATCTCCTGAGGCAGCATGCTGTATTTTCCTTTTGCAGGATTATGTTCAAAAAATTTATCGTATTTTTCAAACAGTTGTTCAAGAATGTTCTGATGCTTTACTTCCATTCTGACGACCCTGTAATGCTTGTATAGATTTTTATAAAGAAAATCCCTGAGCTCCCGTTTTTTTTCATTCATTTCCTTGGAAAAAGAAACGACCTTGATCTTTGATCTTTCCACGTCGGCAATACTGTTAATATTGCATTTTTCTATGTTTGCCAGGGTCTGGGTAATAAGATCTTTACAAAAATAGTTGATAAGCAGTTTAACCAGTTCATACCTTCTAAGCTCATCCTCTTTTGTCTGTATTTTCCCCAGTAATTCCTTGCAAATCCTGACTTTACTCAGATCCTCAATGTTTATTAACTGGGATTTTATCCCGTCATCAAGATCATGTGTATGATATGCGATCTCATCCGAAAGATTTACTATCTCTGCCTCCAGTGTTGTTGTAGTTCCTTTTGCTGCCGGAATATCATAATCTGATTTGTGTTTATCCAAGCCATCCCTTACTTCAAAAGTAAGGTTTAGGCCGGGGAAATCCGGATAGCGTTTTTCTAGTTTTGTTACAATTCTTAAACTTTGCTGGTTGTGTTCAAATTTACCGTGAGTTTTCATCAGTCTGTTTAATACTTCTTCGCCGGAATGGCCAAAAGGCGTATGCCCGAGATCGTGCGCGAGTGCAATTGCCTCCGTCAGGTCCTCATTTAATCTGAGATTCCTGGCAAGAGAACGTGCTACCTGGGATACTTCAATGGTATGGGTTAAACGGGTCCTGTAGTAATCCCCTTCATGGATAACAAATACCTGGGTTTTATATTCCAGACGGCGGAAAGCATTGCAATGAACTATCCTGTCCCTGTCTCTTTGAAAAGCCGAGCGTAAATTATGCTCCGGTTCCGGATATTCCCTGCCTTTGGAATCCCCGCTTTTCATTGCATAAGGGGCAAGAAAAAGATATTCTTCCTTTTCAAACTGCTCCCTGGTCAGAAATTTAGCTTTCATAAGCCTTTCTCCGTTGAAAAATAGAGATTTTAAATAAGTCTAAATATTTTACCATATATTATGCGTATATATGTATGAAAAAAAGACCCGGAATTCAGGGTCTGATGGCGCTGATAATTAAAAGAGATGACACGGATAAATAGAATTATACTATCGGTAAGGCATCATAAATAATCTGCTCTTATTATTTTTTTACTTTGATAGACAAAGGTTTTGTTTAGCTTTAACCTGTAAAACGCACAGCTTTTGTGGTAAAATCAAGTAAATATTCCGGCTCTTGGGGGGAGAATAGATGAATATAAAGTTCATAACAGATCAGGAAAAAGTACTTGCCGAAGTCATTAATAACATCCTTCCAAGCACTAAAACATAGCAGGTTTATAAAAGAGATCAGAGCGATAGAAAACAAAGATATTGAAAACGGCATAAAAGCCTTGAAAAAACAAGTTTCTCAAAGCTACCTCACGAGCATAAGAGAGCGTGAAGAAAGCGTGGATGAAGGAAAAGAAACACTTACCATACCAATAATCGGGACAGCGACTTTAAATTTATCTTGGGAAGTGTAATGAAAATATTAATAAAAAAGAAAAGATAGGGGACAGCCCCAAGGTCGGTACAGTCCCCTTTAATGTACTTTCTTATTTTTCGTGTTGCTATCGTCTTTCTTTTCTTCGATTTTCATAAATCCGTATTTACCTGTACTTTTCGCAGGCTAAAGCCTGCGCCTACCTCTGTTGACTGACCAATTATGTAAAATAAAGTTTCAACGTCGTTTACTTAACACAGAAAATATTGTATTATATAATTAATGGAAAATATAAGTAATGAAATACTAATAAAATGCAAGAAAAACGATATGGAAGCATACCGCCTTGTTATTCGTCATTATCAGGGCTTTGTTTTTTCAGTTGTTTATAGATTTTTAGGCGGGAAGTATGCCAATGAAGTTGAAGGCTATGTACAGGAAATATTTGTACGTCTTTATGATTTTATGAAAAAGTATGATACGGACGGGGGGGGTGAGTTCTCAGCATGTGTTTTTACTGTTGTCAGAAATTATTGCTTTAATGAGTTGAGGATTAAGCGGCTCCAGCTGGATCCTGTGGAAGAAAATATTTATTTGGATGACGGTACGGAGAGCGAAGAACTTACAGGAGAATTAAAGCAAAGAGTAGAAAAATGTATCGAAACGCTTCCTGATGATCAGCGAATGTTCTTTATCCTGAAAGAATATGAAAGGTTTTCTTATGAAGAAATAGCAGGTCTGATGAATACACCTTCTGTTGTTGTAAAATCAAAATTGAACCGGGCCAAAATAAAACTAAAAGATTTGCTTTGGCCGTATCTTAAAGAGGATCATGGAAAAACAATGTGAAAAAATAAGGGAAAATATTCAGAGCTATTTTGAAAAATCTCTTTCAAAACAAGCGTATGAAAACACGGAAAAGCACCTGCAGGAATGCGCGGATTGTTCCTGGTTTTTCAGAGAATATGAGAAGATGAATGAAATCCTTTCAAAATGGAGAGTCCCTCCGGTAAACGGAAACTTTGAAGAAAAAGTAATATCAGCGCTTACAGATAAAAAAACTAAAAAAAGCAAGTCTTTCCTTTTTTCATTCTTTAAGCCGGCGTTTGCCGGTTTTATTGCTATTATATTAATAATAATCCTGACGGCGGTTTATTATTTTTCTCTTCCTGTTATTGTCGGACAGGGAAAAGAAACCGGAGATAAAATTGCATTTGAAGAAGGCCGGGTGTTTGTGATAAAGACGGGCGAACCGGTATATGCAGGAAGTTCCGACCTTGAACTTTTGTTGAATGACGGAAGTATGATAAAACTTACTAAGGGTGCAAGGTTTGTAATAAATACTTTTGGACGGCGTAAAAAAACATGTTCGCTTTTTGGAGAGATGAAAGCAGACATTAGAAAGTATCCGGGCCAGGAATTTACCGTAAAGACGGACAATGGTGAGATAATGGTGCTTGGTACCGGTTTTATAGTCTCGGCAATGAAATTTAAAACTATTGTCAGCGTAATAGAGGGAAATGTATCTGTAAAGGGACGCTCGGAAAAGACCCAGCTTACAAAAGGGAATATGACCGTGATTTCCGGATTTAGCAGGTTTGTTACCCCGGTAAGCGCCTTAGATGCCGCGAAAGATAAGGACCGGCTTCTAAGAATACAGGCTATTCAAACTCTAATCGAAATTAAAGGAAAGGAGGAGATACAAACTGTAATCGGCCTGTTAAATGACCCTGATGAAACAGTAAGGGCGGAGGCGGCTCTTAATCTGGGTATGCCGGGAAAAGGGAGCAAGGAAGCGGCAAGGCCTTTGCTTAAAGCGTTGCGCGATAAGAATAAAATTGTCAGAATGTATGCCGCAATATCTCTCGGAAAACTGAAAGTAATGGAGGCCAGAGATCCGTTAAAATGGATGGTTGGTGATAGTGAAATAGAAGCAAAAATCGGCGGAGCTGTAGGACTTGCCAATTTAGGAGAGAAGACGTATGATATTGCGGTGTTGGTCAAAGATTTAGACAGCAAGGATGTAAATATAAGATGCAATACGGTAAAACTTCTTGGGAGAATAGGTACGGAAAAAATAACGTTAAAAGTAGCGGAAAAATTAAAAGATCCGGAAAAGAATGTCAGATGGTATGCTGTCCGCGCTCTTGAGAGGTTAAATGATCCTAAGACTTTTCCTGCTCTTCTGGAGGCAGTTAAAGACCCGGAGGATGATATTAAAAGAAAAGCCATTCAAGCAGTTTCAAATGTGTTTTATCCGGATGCAGCCAAAGAAGTGGCTTTAGCCTTAACAGAAACTTCTTCGAAAGAGATAAAGTTTACGGCCATAAGGGCTCTTGGTTATTTATTGATGAATTATTATAAGAGTGACAAAGCGAAAATTATGGAAATATTGGAAAAATGCATTAACGACCGGGATCGTCTTATAAAAGTTACGGCGCTGACTGCCTATGCGAGAGCAGCCGGTGCGGATGCCGCACAAAAAGTCTATGAGGTGTCTGTGAAAGACGGCAATAAAATAATGAAGGAAACTTCGAAAGATATACTTAAAATAATTAATAAACAGGATTTTAGATTCAATCTCCGCCCTGTTGAGATTAGAGCGCTTGGAAAGCTCAAAGAAAAAGCAGTTATTCCGATACTGCTGACGGCCGCTAAGGATTGGAATCCATTAACGAGGGAAGCAGCAATGCAAGGTTTTGAAAACCTGAATGATAAACTATTTCTGTCTGTAATATATGAAGGCATGAAAGATCCCGACCCCGGAGTAGCCGAGGCAGCCGAAGAAGCGGTAAAAACAATTTCGAATTAGCGGTCATTTTGAAATTCTACTGACAATATGCAGATTAAAAAAACAAATGCGGAGAATAAATATATGTATAATAAGATCTTAATAGTCAAACATATTGAAAATGAGGGAGCCGGAACGCTTGAAACATTTTTTAAGGGAAGAGGTTTTGTTCCTGTCATTCTCGAATTGGCAAAAGGAGAATCCTTTCCGGAAAATATCAAAGAATATAAAGCTGTAGTGATAATGGGCGGTCCGATGAATGTTTACGAAGAAGATAAATATTATTTTCTTAAGGAAGAAAATATATTTATAAAGGAAATTCTCCGGGAAAAGATCCCTTTTCTCGGAATTTGTTTCGGAGCCCAGCTTCTGGCAAAAGCGCTTGGAGCAAAGATAAAAAAGGCTCCTGTAAAAGAAATTGGATGGTATGAGATCAGTCTGACAAAAGAAGGAAAAGAGGATCCTTTCTTTAAAAATATTTCCCATAAATTTAATGTCTTCCAGTGGCA
Organism: Candidatus Firestonebacteria bacterium RIFOXYD2_FULL_39_29; assembly: GCA_001778375.1. Classification (NCBI taxonomy): domain Bacteria; phylum Candidatus Firestoneibacteriota; species Candidatus Firestonebacteria bacterium RIFOXYD2_FULL_39_29. The sequence continues at coordinate 42,469 of MFGV01000045.1, read as the reverse complement.
TGAGGATATGTTCGAACTCCCTAAAAAAAGTACTTTACTCTCGGTTTCTGATACAGAGGTAAGTCAGGCTTTTAAATACGGAGAAAATGCATATGGGTTTCAGTTTCATATAGAAGCAACACCACAGATGATAGAAGGCTGGCTAAAAAACGAACTGTTATCCCGGGAGCGCTCTAAAATAATACTGGAATCCTATAAAAACAAGGTGGAATATGAACGGCGGGCTCAGATAATATATACAAATTTTTTAAAAGTATTGTAAATATAAAATCTCATTTGCTTTTGGATACGACAATGACTCCTGCGATGATCATGACCGTACCAATAACTTTTAGAAGTGTTACCGGTTCTTTAAAAAGAAAGATGGAAAAAAAGAAAATTAGGGCATAAGCTAAAGCCTGAAAAGGCCGGTAATAGCAGGACCTGAAGAATTATAAAAGGAGGCGGCGGGTATCGTGTTAGGGTAGCGGGCGAAAGTACGAAGGTGAGCAAAGGTATAAATATCTAACCATTAATCCTTTGCAAAATCCGCCTAGGCGGAGGAAGAAAAGAAAGTGAGCAAGGAAAAGTTTTTGCGCTTGAGTGAGAAAAAAGGCTTTGCTGGAAGCAGTAAAGAAAGGTGATATCTACAGTGATGAAGATATCTTTGAGAAAGTCTCTAAAAAAAGATCTGTCTTCAATAAATTAAATATACTTGGCAAAAAAGACATAGAATACTCCTTATATTGCAATACTTCTGACCAAACTAAAGTGTATTATCGAATAATCTTGACTAAACAATAATTGCGTGTATAATAGTCACATGAAAAGATATACGGAAACAGACATAGTAAAAGACTTGAAAAAGAAGATGGTCTTTATTACAGGTCCGAGGCAGGTTGGCAAAACTTACATTGCCAAGCAGTTAGCTGAGTCATTTGAGGAACCTCTGTATTTAAATTATGACGATATTAATGATGCCAAGACAATACTAAATCGTACATGGTCTTTAAAAACCGATCTTGTAATATTCGATGAGATACATAAGCAGAAAGACTGGAAAAACTATCTAAAAGGGGTGTTTGATACCAGGTCGGGGAAACAGACCTTTTTGGTAACCGGAAGCGCGAGACTTGAGACCTTTAAAAAAGCAGGTGATTCTCTGGCCGGGAGATATTTTGGTTATAGGCTTAATCCTCTCAGTGTAAAAGAATTATCTGCAGGCAGGGATCCTTTTGAAACGCTTGAAACTTTGAACCGGCTGGGCGGATTTCCCGAGCCTTTTCTCTCAGGCTCTCTGGATTATGCGAATAAATGGAGAGCTCAGTATTTCTCAAATATTATAAGAGAAGACATTCTTGAATTTGGGAAAGTGACGGAACTCCGGGCTATGAAGCTTCTGCTTGAACTTCTCAGAAAGCGGGTCGGCTCACCCATATCTTACAGCGGTCTGGCCGTTGATATGCAGGTTTCTCCCGTCACGGTAAAAAAATATCTGCAGGTGCTGGAAGATCTTTTTATTATTATTGTGGTTCACCCTTTTCATCAGAACATCGCAAGGTCCATACTAAAGGAACCAAAAGTTTACTTCTATGATACCGGTTATGTTGATGGGGATGAAGGAATAAAGCTGGAGAATACCGTTGCTGTTTCTCTTTTAAAGCATGTTCAGTATCTGCAGGACACCAAGGGATCCGATATCAGTTTAAAATATGTAAAAACCAAAGAAGGAAAAGAAACAGATTTTGCGATCGCAGAAAGCGGCAGTTTGACAGAACTTATAGAGGTGAAACTCTCTGACAGGAGCCTTGCCCCCGGATTGAGATATTTTGCAGAACATTTTAAAAAAGCAAAAGCGGTCCAGCTTGTTCACAATCTTGACAAGACGAGCGAACCTGACGGTATACTCGTTACCCCCGCCGGCAAATGGCTTGCCGGTCTCAGCGCATGATGCGTGAAAAAGCAAGTAAAGCGGAGAAAGCAAAGACAGCAAACAAAGAAAGAGAAGCAAGGAGAGAAAATTAGGGACAGCGACCAATTAATTTAATTGGTCGCTGTCCCTAATTTATTTGCTTTTAGCTACAAATAATACTCCGATGATGATAAGGGATGTGCCTATAACTTTTAGAAGGGTTATTTTTTCTTTAAAGAGGAAGATGGAGAAGAAAAATATCAGGGCATAGGCTAGGGCTTGAAAGGGGAAGGCGTAACTAAGATCAACACGTTGAAGAGCTAAAATCCATACCCAGGAACTGCCGAGAAGCATTAAACAACCGAGAATAAACCAGATATTGGTGATTGTTTTAATAAGAGAAGCTCCGGCGCCTGTCTGATTGGTCCCTAATTTCCAGAAAACCTGTCCAAGGGCTATCATAAGTACAGAAACTAATATTAAAGCTATAGATTTTGTGTCTACTGTCATAGTAAAAATATAATAACATATGGGACCCCGACAGCGCAACCTGAAAACTACTGTTTGCCAACTGGTTTCTTAATTATAGAGAATACTTCGGTATGTTCTAAATCCGGGGTCCGATTCCACTGATTGCAAAGCTACGGGATTTCGCTGATTCAAAACGAATGATTTATAAGCTAAAATATTGCGCTGACAAAAGAGAAAGATTCTTCTGTCTTAGAAAACGGACACTACAAAAATTCAGAACTGTCTTATCTTTTATCAGTGGAATCCGCTCTTAAAATCAGCGGAATCGAACACGAAATTCATCAAAGACAGCATTTGAATTTCGTGTGATAAATATCATATAAAAAGCTTGTTAAAACCTGTAAAATAACTATATGGAAGTTAAGAAGATAATAATAGCGGGGAATCCTAATGTCGGGAAGAGCGTTATTTTTAACGCGCTGACAGGAAGCTATGCTACGGTGTCTAATTATCCGGGGACGACGGTGGAAGTTTTTCGCGGCAATTCAAAGATAGGCGGACAGGAGTATGAAGTAATAGACACTCCGGGTATGTACTCTTTTGTACCGGTTACGGAGGAAGAGAGGGTTTCCAGAAACATTATCTTTGCGGAAAAACCGTTTGTTATTATTCACGTCCTGGATGCAAAAAATATTGAAAGAATGCTGCCGTTTACTCTCCAGCTTATTGAGGCGGACCTACCTGTTATCCTCGTTTTAAATATAATGGATGAAGCTGAGCGTTTGGGCATAAAACTTGACACAAAACTATTAGAAGCCGAACTCGGGGTTCCCGTGCTTACCGCAATCGGCACTATGGGGCAGGGACTTTCCAATCTAAAAGATAAAATAGCAAATTATAAGCAAGGCGGGAGTAAAAATGATATTGTTAAGTATGACGCCCGTCTTGAAGAGTTTTTATCAAAGTCAGAATTTGGCAGGCTTAATTCTTTGCTCCTTCTTCAGGAAGATACAGAAATTGCGGAAAAACTTTCCAAAGAAAATAAAACAGCTGCAAAGAACGCCGAAAAAGAAATTGAAAAACTAAAAAAGAAATATTCCAAACCATTAAGTTATCTCATTGCGCTGGAAAGACAGGCCAAAGCTTCTTTAATACTTGATAGAGCGGGTGTTAACAAAGGCAAGCAGATGGGCGGGTTTGCCGAATGGCTAAGCCGTCTTACCATGAGCTCTTTTGGCGGTTATATCATTTTATTTTCGGTCCTTTACTTTGGGCTTTATCTGTTCGTAGGTAAGCTTGGTGCCGGTGTGTTCGTCGACTTTTTGGAAAAAACAATGTTTGATAAATGGATAATTCCTCCCGTTGCGAATTTTGTTGAACACGCTCTGCCCTGGAGAATCGCGCAGGATTTATTTGTGCATGAATACGGGTTGGTGACTCTGGGCCTCCGGTACGCTTTTGCGATAATTCTTCCTATTGTTGCTACTTTCTTTTTTGTTTTTGCAATTATTGAAGACACCGGTTATTTGCCGCGGCTTGCAATGTTAATAGACAGGGTGTTTAAAAAAATGGGACTTTCAGGAAGAGCGGTAATACCTATGGTGCTTGGACTTGGCTGCGGTACTATGGCGACGATGGTTACCAGAACTCTGGCAACCAAGAGAGAACGCCTTATTGCAACATTACTTCTGGCTCTTGCAATTCCCTGCTCCGCCCAGCTTGGGGTTATTATGGCAATGTTAAGCGGACTTCCGGTGATACTCGGGATATGGCTCGGTGTAATAAACGTAATTTTTATAACAGCGGGATTTCTTGCTGCAAAGATATTGCCCGGGGAAGCGCCTGTTTTCTTCATGGAAGTACCGCCTCTAAGGCTCCCTAAACTTTCCAATTTATTCGTAAAAACCTATACCAGAATGGAGTGGTATATAAAGGAAGTAATACCGGTGTTTTTAATAGTCAGTGTCGCCATGTGGGCGGCCGATCATACGCATCTGCTGGCTTTCTTAATAAAAACTGTGGAGTATCCGCTTAAAGTCATCGGCCTTCCGGTAAACACTGCAGCTATATTTATTATGGGATTTTTCAGGAGAGATTACGGAGCGGCCGGTTTATTTGATATGCAAAGAGCGGGCTTGCTGTCACACAATCAGATACTTGTAGCTATAGTGGTCATGACATTGTTCTTGCCGTGTATTGCCCAGCTAATCATGATGATCAAAGAAAGAAAATTCGGCACGGCAATGGCTCTTACCGGAGTTGTTACCGTCATTTCATTTACTACCGGATTTGTTCTTAATTTATTATTAAATTTATTTAAAATCACGCTTTAATCGAGGTGTATTATGACTATTTCGCATGAGACAGAAGAGATACTGGAAAGGTTATATATAGAAATTATCGAACAAAAAAGAAAAGGCCTTACCTGCGAGCAATTAAAGATCAAGCAGGACGGGGCAGTGTACGGAGAACTGATAAAGAAAAACCTGGTAACAGATAAAAACGGGATTATAAAACTGACAAAAGAAGGCGAGGTCGAGGCAAGAGATGTTGTCAGGCGGCACCGTCTGGCAGAAAGGCTCATGACCGACATTTTTGATATGAAAGGTGTTTGCGTACACGAATCGGCTTGTGAGTTCGAGCATATTTTGCATAGAGGTATTGACGAGCAGATATGCAGGCTTCTCGGACATCCGACTACCTGTCCGCACGGGACGAAAATACCGGAAGGAAAGTGTTGCAAAGAGCGGGGAATAAAGGATATAAGAGTAATGGCTCCTCTTTCCCTTGTAAAACCGGGGGAAAAAGGAAAGATCTCTTACATTCAGTCTGAAGACAAGGATAAACTCCAGACAATTATGGCAATGGGAATACTTCCCGGCATGGAGATAGCTCTTCTTCAGAATTTCCCATCGTATTTGTTTAAAGTCGGTAACAGCCAGTTTGCGGTGGATGAAAATATTGCCAAGGATGTCTTTATTCGTATTACGAAGTAAACAAGTGAGATGAAGTGACTTTTTGATGTTTTCTAAGCTTTTGCTGTCAGGTGCTGGAAATTCGAAATTCTAAGCTCGAAACTCGAAACAAATCCGAAGAGGAAAAGTAATAAAAAAAGAAATTGAGTTTGATATTGCTTTTGTTTGATTTTTTATTAGTTTTGTTTCGAGTTTCGAATTTAGTGCTTAGAATTTATATGTTTGCATAAATAAATCTGCTGTTTTAAAGGATGAGAAGTGGAAGATAAAGAAAATAACCGGCGTTTGAAGAAAACCACCTTTCTTTTTAAATTGGGGGTTGTACTCATAATACTGTCTTTTTTAAAGTGGGTGATCGGGGCTTATATACCTTTTCTTCCGTATTCCGATAAAGTCAAGCTGTCAATTGTTACCGTGCTTTTCGTTTTTGCTGAAATAATATTTTGGATAGGAGTGTTCTTGGTCGGGGAAGAAACGTATAAAAAATATAAAAGATATTTAAATCCTTCAAATTGGTTTAAAAGAGCCGCTGAAGCAGTAGTGGCGGAAGAAAAAAGAGTCCTTAGCAAAGCTGCGGACTCTGATTTTCCGAATAAAAAAGAGGGATTTAACGGATTAAAAGGTAAGAGTGTTGGAAAAAAGAGATCTTAATTCTATAGTTTACTCCTGGGCGGTAAATCTGTTCCAAATATTATTTAGAGCATAAGGAATATTTTTGCTCCTTTTACGCCTGATTCTTTTTTGCCCGTCTGTTACTTTGGAGGGGTGGGAACCGGACAAATTACCTCCCCATTTCCAAAATTTGTGAATGGTTCATGGAAAAATCCCCCAAAATATGCTAAAATACACTTATGTTTATAGATAAAGTAAAAATATACGTTGAGGCGGGAGCGGGCGGGCGGGGCTGTATAAGTTTCAGGCGGGAGAAGTACATTCCAAAGGGCGGTCCGGACGGCGGAAACGGCGGGAAGGGCGGGGATATTATCATTGTTGGAAACAGCAGTATGGCTACGCTTATTGATTTTAAATTCAAGCCTTATTACAAATCCATTCACGGTGAGCATGGCCTGGGCAGTAATATGTTCGGAAAAAACGCTAAAGATATAATAATCAACGTACCGCTTGGTACTGTTGTCAGGGATTTTGAGACAGAAGAGCTTCTCGGTGATATTTTAAAAGAGGGCCAAAAACTTCTTGTTGCTAAGGGAGGAAAAGGCGGGAGGGGGAATGCTTCTTATAAAACTTCCACCTTTCAGACACCAAGGATAGCGGAAAACGGAGAACGGGGAGAGTCACGCGAACTTCTCCTTGAATTAAAGACTATTGCGGATGTCGGAGTTATCGGCTATCCGAATGCGGGAAAATCCACTTTGCTTTCAAAGGTTTCCAATGCCAATCCAAAGATTGCAAATTACCCTTTTACTACGCTCTCCCCGAATCTGGGTGTTGTAAAAATTGACGAATATACCAGTTTTGTCTGGGCAGACCTTCCGGGACTTATTGAAGGCGCCTCTCTCGGGGTCGGGCTCGGAGATGAATTTTTAAGACATATTGAGAGGACAAAAATTCTTGTGCATATGATAGATATTTCCGCTTATGGAAGGGATGCCAGGAAAGATTACGAAGCAATTAATAAAGAGCTGGGCGCTTATAGTAAAGAGTTACTCAAAAAGCCGCAAGTAATAGTCGCAAATAAGATGGACATGCCCGGTGCCGAAGAAAATTTGAAAAAACTACAGAAGTATCTGAGTTCAAAAAGAAAGGGAAAAGTTTATTCCATCTGTGCGATGAAAGGAGAAGGGCTGAAAGACCTTGTTTTTGCAGTTTTTGCTAAAGTTAAAAAGTTGAGAGAAAAGGAAGGTTAAATGCGAAAGTATTTATCCTCGGCAATACTGATTTGTTCTCTTCTTCTTCTGGTCTATACCGCCTGTCCTACTATATATATAGGAGATGACGGCGAGTTGAATGCCGCTGCCTACACATTAGGAGTCGGACATCCTCCGGGTTATCCTGTCTTTACGATGTTCTCCCATCTGTTTACGTATTTACCTTTAGCCAATGTTGCTTACAGGATAAATCTGCTTTCCGTCCTTTGCGGCGCGCTTTCAATTGTTTTTCTGTTCTTAATAATGAGAAAATTATTAAAGGAAGAAAAGTATGCTTTGACTGCTTCTGCTTTCACTTCTTTTATGATGCTGTTGGGCGAGACTTTCTGGGTGCAGGCGCTTCATTCCAAAGGCGGAATCTATACTTTAAATATTCTTTTTATCTTCAGCCTTATACTTGCGGTGCAGTATAATAAAAAATATTTATTCGGGATACTTCTTGGCTTTTCTCTGGCCAATCACCATACTGTGGCAGTTGTTTTTCCGGGGTTATTGCTGTATATTTATCTTGCAAGAAAAGATTGGTTAAAGCTGGTTACGGTATTAAAGATACTTTCCCTTTCCCTTATCGGTCTCTCTTCTTATTTCTATCTGATAGTCAGCGCAAACTCGAATCCGCCGATGAACTGGGGGAACCCGTATAACATTGAAAGAATGCTATATCATATCTTCAGGAAACAATATGGAGAGCTGACAACTTTAGCAAGGTCATTTTCGAGTTTTTATGCCATGACAAAAGTGTTTATTAAATGGCTCGGTTCTGATTTTACTATTTTCCCGCTCCTTCTTGCTTTCCCGGGAATTTACGCTTTTTATAAAAAAGATAAGAAGTTATTTTATATCTTCATGCTTTTATTGTTAACTTCCGTTTTTGGGATGATGTATATGATTAACTACGAGATTAACCCGAAAAATGTTTATGTCAATGAAGTGTTTTTCATTCCGGCTTTTGCTTTTATAGCTGTTTTCGCGGGATTCGGATATACGTTAATTGCCCGAAAAATAAGATATACTTTTATGTTTATCCCCCTGCTGCTGCTGCCGACCTTCATAAATAATATTAAAATTAACAATCTCGGGAACAATAAGATCGCGTATAATTACGGGATTAATATTTTAAAATCTCTGGAAAAAAATGCAATATTTTTCTGCGAGGGAGATAATCAGATGTTCGTTCTTGGTTACCTTAAATATGTAGATAAACTCCGTCCGGATGTTACGATTTACGATGAAATAGGAATTGTCTTTAAAAATATTTATGGCGAAGATTTTCTTAAAATGCCGAGAAGAGACAGGGATGTTCTCCGGAATAAGATGCACAGGGATATAGTTTCGGAAACTTCCAGGCCGGTATATATTCCCATAATAGGAAGTAAAGATTACCTGTTCCAGGATTTCAGAAAAGAACAGCATGGGATACTTTTAAAACTTGTAAAAGGCGAGCCCGGAAAACCGGCAGATCCCGGACTAAGATATGATCTTTCCGGCTCTGAGAATTACCATAAGGATTATCTCCTTAGAGATGTTGTGGCGCAGTATTACTATGCTTATGGTGAATATTACATGAAAATAGGGGCTAAGGAAAAAGCAATTGAAGCTTATGAAAAATGCGGGCTGGCGGGCTATGACTCCGAATGGGTTCCAAATAATCTAGGCGTAATCTTTATGGGTATGGGGGATAAAGAACGGGCGATAAAGTATACGCAAAAATCTGTGAGTAACAGTCCTTCTTCTGCAAGAGATTATACTAATATGGGCGTGATTTACTACCAGCAGGGGGATTACGATAAGGCGCTGGAATTCTACAATAAAGCCCTGGGTTTTAATCCCAATTATGCCGAAGCATATAACGGTATCGGGACAATCTATGCCATACAAAACAAGGATGTATTGGCAATAAAAGCTTATGAAAATGCAATAGCGCTCAGGCCTGATTATTCCGAACCCTTTGCTAATATGGGAATACTTTATCATCAGAAAAAAGAATTTAAAAAAGCCGTTGAATACTACAACAAAGCGCTGGCTCTGAATCCGGGCAATTCCGATGCGTGTAATAATCTTGGCGTAGCCTACGAAAATATCGGGGATCTTGACAGGGCGCTTATTGAATATAAAAAAGCAGCCGGATTTGATCACTCCAAGGTGGAATCCCACCATAATATCGGAGTAATATATTATAAGAAAAATATGTATACTGAAGCCCTGCGGGAGTGGGAGATTGTTTACTCTTTGAAGCCGGACTATCCTAGGGTTAAAGAAAATATACTGATGGCTAAGAAGGCGTTAAATAAATGAAAAAAATAATTATTCAGGGTGGTTCTATTTTTCTTTTGATCTTTTTTCTGTCCTGCGGGAACAATAAAGATATTAAGGATACAGCTCTGTTAAAAACAAGAGGCAGGGGTCTTACCTCTCCTGAGGCGGAAAAAGTGCCGGGCTTTAAATACCTGCTTGATAGGTATGACTACGGACATGAAGGTTATTATGCCTCCGGTTATTATAAGCCCTTTGAAAAACTTCCGAATATCCGGGAGTATAGAGGGTTTTATGTTTTTGATCTTTATCCGGACAGCAGGGATCTTGATATTTTGGGTTATGTGGTAGAACTTATTGATGTAAATAAAAAGGTTCTTAATTTCAGGTTCTATCCCGGAAAACCGGATTTTTTTGCAGTAAAGAAAGACGTAAGATTACACAAACTGATTTTTTATTCCGTAAAACTTAACGGGAGCTATTTTGACAGAGGTGTTTATATATCACAGAGTTATTGGGAGCAGGTTATATTGCAGGAAACTCTTGGAAAAGGGAATGAAAAATTTAAGCAGTATTCTGAAAAAGAACTTGAAAGTTCGGATGAAGAAAGCCGTGTTCCTGTCGTAAGGACCGACGAGCTTGTACAAAACAGGCAAAAGTATATCTGGAAGCTGGTTGCGCTGAAATGGGGAGGTACGGACTTGCAGTTCATAAAAGTGGATGTTCATGATACCTCAATTTTTGTCGATGACGGAACCCCTCAAGGCGGTTTGCAGAAGCGGTATGATTTTTACTCTCCCGGCTGGGCAAAAGATTGGACAAAAGAAGCTGTTGTTTACGGGGTGTTTTGCGAAGTTCCGGAGGATTGGTTTAGAAAGCTTTTCGTAGATAAAAGCTATCTTACTGCCCCAAAAATACCTGAAGAAAAAAAGGAAATAAAAGATATTAAATTTGATTACTATTTTCAGGTGATATTTTAAAAGACAGTCCAAAGGTCCGTAAAAGTCTTTAAAAGTCTATAATGTTTCAAAGAGGATGATTTAAATGAAAAGTATTTTGGCTATGGTTTACCTACTGGGGCTTAAAATAAAAGAAGCGCTTTATAAATTGGGCGTACTTAAGCTTAAGAGTTTACAATGCAAAGTCATCAGCGTGGGAAATATTACAGCAGGAGGGACAGGGAAGACTCCTGTAACCGAATATGTGGTAAAACAACTTTCAAAAACAGGAAAAGCGGCAATACTTACCAGAGGTTATAAGCGTGAGAATAAGGCGGAACTTCTCGATGTAAAACCTGAAAGCAGCCCTAAGGAATGCGGGGATGAAGCGGTATTACTGGCAAGAAAAACAAATGTGCCTGTAATTGCCGCGGTTAACAGGTATAAGGGCGGTTTGTACGCAATAGAAAAATATGGCGTGCAGTTTTGTGTTTTAGACGATGGTTTTCAGAGAAGACATTCTCTATATCGCAATCTGGAGCTTCTTGTTATTGATGCTTCAAATCCTTTCGGGAATGGAAAGCTTTTGCCTGCGGGAATTCTAAGGGAAAAGATGGAAAACCTGGCGGATGCGGATATGATAATACTTACAAAAACTAATGACGCCGTTAATATGAAAGAGCTTTTGGCGGTAATTCAAAAATGGAATGATCATGCGAAAATAGCGGAAAGCATTTATGAACCGTATGAACTTTACAATATTTTCGATAACAATGACAAGCTTCCGCTTTCTTCGGTTGGCGGGAAAAAAGTATTGGCTTTGTCTGCAATAGGTAATCCTAAGTATTTTGGAAAAGTTATTTCCGGTCTAAACCCAGGGAGCATAACATGGTTGTCTTATCCTGATCATTATTCATATTCTGAAAGAGATATAAAAACAATAAATGAAAATTCTTCTTTATTCGATATTGTTATAACTACGGAAAAAGACGCAGTTAAGCTTGAGTTACTTGACAAAACCGGATTATCAAAGAAGATCTATGCCTTAAATGTGGAATTAAAAATATTGAAAGGCGAAAAAGAGTTGCAGGATAAAATGAACCTCTGCGGACTTACGTCCGGAGTTTCGGCGAATGGAATTCAATTTATTATTCATGCCGCATTCATCCACGGAGTTACCTCCGTGGTTTTCTGCGGCATACTCGCCATAAATAATATATGAGGAAAATATTTCATTTTTTAGAGTACATATTTTTTGTCACAACCGGCTTTATACTCAGACGGTTGCCGTACAGTACTGCTTCCGGGATAGGAGCTTTTTTTGGGAAGGTTCTTTATCTTTTTGATAAAAAACACCGGACTATAGCGTTTGATAATTTAAAACCGTCATTTCCTGAAAAAAGCGAGACGGAGCTAGAGAGTATAATTAAAAAAGTTTACGATAATATGGGGCGGGGTCTTGCCGAGTTCTTATATCTTCCCAAATTATCTCCGGAGAAAATCAAGAAACTTATAAAAGTGCAGGGTGAAGAGTATCTTAAAGCCGCGCTAAATAAAGGTAAAGGCGTGATTGTTATCGTTTCGCATTTCGGCAACTGGGAACTTATGGGCGCCCGTTACACAGAGTATGGGTCCAGTACCGTGATAGCTTTTCCACAAAGTAACAGTCTAACCGATAAAGTAATCACAAAATACAGGACAAACGCAGGTATACGCATTATTTTTACAGGAAATGCAGTAAAAGAAATATTTCGTGCGTTGAAAAATAAAGGTATGGTGGGCTTTCTGGCGGATCAGGATGCGCACGGGGAAGGCGTTTTCATTGATTTCTTTGGAAGGCCGGCTTCCACGAACAGGGGCCCCGCCGTAATGGCGCTCAAGACAAAAGCAGCAATAATAACGTCTTTCATCGTAAGGGAAAAGGACAATACTTTTACTCTTCATATCGAACCGGAGCTCCCGCTTGTGAAAACGGGGGATTTTGAATCAGATGTAAAGAAAAATACCGAGAACTGGTCAGCCGTGCTGGAAAGATATGTAAGGAAATATCCGGAGCAGTGGTTCTGGGTGCATAGGCGCTGGAAAACGCGCCAAGTTAAAGGTTTATAAGGTTCGTAAGGTTTGTAAGGTCTTTTTCAGTTGAGGTATTTATATAATAAAGTTACATTAATGTAAAACTTTACAAACCTTACAAACTTTAAAAACTTTATGAACTACATGGAGGAGTTCTCTTGAATCCAAAGAATATATTGATAATCCGGTTCAGCTCTCTCGGCGATGTTATTCTTGCAACTTCAGTGCTGCCGGCGATAAAAAAGAAATTTCCGGAGAGTACTATTACTTTTCTTACAAAGAAAGAGTATACGGAAGTGCTGGAAGGGAATACGGCCTTTAATAAAGTTATCGGACTTTCAAAAGAAGAACTTAAACTGAAAGCGCTTATCAAGTTTGCGGAAGGGCTGAATAAGGATTACGACCTGATAATTGACCTGCATGCAAATCTGAGAAGTTTTATTGTTTCTCTTTATTCTGATATTAAAACGCTCAGGTATAAAAAAGGGGTGCTGCGGCGCCGGGGTCTGGTTGGACATGCGTATATGCGGGGATTGTTCCCGTTCCTGCCGGAGATTTACAAGAAAGAAGATAATGTTATTAAAAATTATTTCAAAGCGTTAAAAACACTCGGTATAACTTACGCCGGTGAACTTCCGGAGATAAAAATGCCGGAAATTAAAAAATCACTCGTAAAAACAATAGGAATTCATGCCGGCGGAAAACAGAACACCAAAAGATGGCCGGTGGAAAGTTATACTGAAGTTGCGGAGTATTTTTCGGGAAAGGGAGTTAAAGTTGTTTTATTTGGAGATGAGAAAGATAAAGAAATAAATGCAAAGATACTTTCTGGCGTAAAAAACAAACAGAATATATATGACCTGTCGGGGAAAACTACACTTAAAGATATGATCTTAAAGATAAAAGAGTGCTCGGTGCTTGTTACGAACGACTCAGCTCCTTTTCATATAGCAACAGCCGTAAAAACCCCCGCAGTATCAATATTCTGCGCCACGACCCCGAAATTTGGTTTTGCCGTAAGGGCGAAGACAAACAAAATAATGAACGTAGAGCTCCCGTGCAAGCCGTGTTCGTTGCATGGAGGAAAAAGATGCCGGATGAGACATTATAGGTGTGCGGAGAAAATTGGTGCAGGGGAAGTTATTGAAGCGATCAGAAATATAATATAGGATTGTCCATAAAGGTCTGTAAAAGTCCATAACGTCTATAAAAGTAAAAGCTGGAATGTTATTTAATAATAAAGACACTGGATCCTGAATATATTTCAGGATGACAAGATAAATTAATTTCGAGATTTTACTTTTATCTCGTTTTGTCAACGGATGTTGACAAGGATATATCTTACATATCGAGAAAAGCTTGGCTTATAGACTTTTAAAGACCTTTATGGACTTTTAGACGGTCGGCAACGAAGGTAAGGTATGAAAAAAAGGAAAAAACCTGCAGTAACAAGTATGCTGATTAACAAGTTAATAGCTCCAGTCCTATTCGTATTCATCTTGTCGGTCTACCTTTTAACGCTTGCCCCCACAATAGGTTTTAGGGATTCGGGGGATATGGTTACGGCTTCGTATCTTCTGGGGATATCGCACCCTTCGGGGTTTCCTCTTTATATGCTTATTGGAAAAGCGTTTTCGTTTATGCCTGTTTCGGAGATAGCGTTTCGATATAATCTGATGTCGGCATTATTCGGGGCTCTAGCTGTGATTTTGGTGTTTTTTTCGGTCAAGAGGCTGTTAAAGAGCAGCTTTATTTCAGCTATTGTTTCTTTGATGCTTGCGTTTTCCGTTACGTTTTGGGCGTATTCAATATTTGCGGAAAAATATTCTCTTTACGCTTTCTTTGCGGCGCTTTTGATATGGCTTGTGGTTAATTTGAGAGAAAAAACAATTCCACTGATTGTTTTCATTCTGGGATTGGCTCTCACTCACCACCTTGCCATCGTTGCTTTTGTTTTACCTGTACTATTCCTTTTATTTCTAACCGGAAAGAAGTGTTATAATCCTAAAAAATGGCTTTTTCTTTCCCTGCTTTTTTTACTTCCCTTACTTCTTTACCTGTACTTGCCGCTCCGCGCTTCTGCAACGCCTTTGAAATGGGGGACCCCGGATACGATAGAAAAAATAATTAATCATATCTCTGCGAAGGACTACCGGTATGCAATGTTCACGGCGGCGCCTGTATCTATTTTTAAAAAACTTTATCTGCATCTGATTAAAAATTATGTGAATGAATTTACTCCGGGAGGGTTTTTACTTTTACTTCTCGGTCTATGGCGTATATATATTGAGAGAGCAAGAATAGGGTATTTTCTCCTCGGTGTGATAGTTGTTAACACCTTTCTGTTTGTAAATTACAATATTGTAGACCCTCAAAATATTGCAACTTACTATTTTGCCTCTTTTGTCTCGGCGGCGGTGATCATGGCCTTTGGTATTAAATGGCTTATGGCAAATCTTGGGAGATATAAAAAATACGCTTATGCCGGTTTTTCTGTATTCGCTATTTCTTTTATTCCCGGTAATTATGCTACAGTTGACATGAAGAACTATTTTGCAGATTATAATTTCGGAAAAAATATATTAAAGACCGTGGAGGAAGATTCCGTGGTGGTCGTTAACGGGGACTTGCCGATATTTTCCCTCTGGTACCTTGAGTTTGCGCAGGGTTACGACAGAAGTATTGAGATAATTCCGGGTAATATGCTGGTGCTTCCGGAATTTTTAAAACAAAATTATGGGAAGAAAAATATCTTTTTAAATTACTTTCCTTTCGAAAGCGCTTTATGGACGGAACATGAAATTGCCCCTTTTGGAATGATGTACCGGATTGAAAAAAAAGGCGTGACAACCATATATGATAAAGTGAAAGTTGACGCTCTCTGGTCTTCCTATAAGGGATTAAACGGAAGCGGCACGGATAAAAACTCTCCAGGTTATGAAAGGGAAAAAATGACACTGGAGCATTATGCTTGGGCAATGACTATGCAGGGGGAGTTTTACTTGAAAAACCGGTTTTACAGCGATGCTTCTTTGATGTTTGAAAAAGCCCTTAGTATTTATCCTACATATATGGAAGCCTTAATCAGCATGGGGCGGCTTGCGGAGCTTTCCGAAAAGAATTATGATATGGCAAAGAAGTATTATGACGGCGTATTGCTGCAAAACAAACGTTTTGCGGGGAAAAACACAAAAGATTCCAGGGCTAAAGTAGTAGAGTTGCTCAAGATGAACTCTGAAATGTTTGCAAGCAGAGGGTTCCCGAACAAAGCTGCTTATTATCTGATGAAAAAGAACACGCTGGAAAATAACAGATAAGCTTGTTTAACCCAAGTTCCGCTGAATTATGTTAAAAGTGCGATTTTAAAAATATTTAGTTCATATAAAAGCAGCATTTTTGTCATAAAAAGTTTTAAAATAGCGTGTGGTACAGACCTAGTATATTGACATATTGGCGCGGGTATTAGAAAATACTCATAATATGTTTTTAAAAAAACAAAATCATAATAAAGACGGCAAGGATCATGTTTACTGGTCTTTAGTAGAAAGATATAGACTACGATTGCGTAGAGTATTTCGACCGGATGAGGAAGAACGATTATTATTAAATGCTTTGAAAATCCGAATTCCTGAAAAACTCTCAATCGATTTGAAATTGAAATGTGGTACAGACCTTTAATAAAAAAAGGCTTTAAATAAGGGAAATGAGTCTAAATATGCCTAATTCAGCGGAACTTGGGTTAAAGGAGAAATTAATTGGTCGCTGTCCCTAATTTAATTAAACCGGTGATTGTAGGGGAAATACTGACTAATTGCTATATTTTAGCCGATCCTGAAACAAAAGAAGGCGTAGTTATTGATCCAGGCGCGGATTTTGAAAAGATCTGGAAAAATATAGAGAAAAACGGTGTTATAGTTAAAAAAATAGTAGCAACTCACGGTCATTATGACCATCTGGGCGCGGTAAACGAGCTTAGAAAAAAGACAAAGGCGGAGTTCTTAATTCATAAAGAAGATGTTATTTTTGCCGAGCACCCGGAAGCAAACGGTTCTGCTTTATTCGGGGACGGTACGGTTTCCGCGAAGGCGGATGCTTTTCTGAAAGAAGGTGACACGGTTAAGGCGGGTAACCTGGAGTTAAAAGTGATCCATACACCCGGACATAGTCCCGGAGGCATCTGCTTATTAACAGGGGAGGAGCTGTTTTCCGGGGATACTTTGTTTTATCGTTCCATAGGAAGAACTGATTTTGCTAATGCGTCCTTTTACGTTATCATGGAGTCGCTTAAAAAGCTCATGAAGCTGCCGGATGCAACAAAAGTTTATCCCGGACACGGGTATCTTACCACGATAGGAGAGGAGCGGAGAAATAACCAGTTTATGGCATAACGTCATAAACCATAATGTCTATTGCCTAATCAGTGTCCACCTATGGTGAGATCTCGTCCGCTACAATGCTGTGCGAGACCTCGCCAATAGGCGGGCCAAGAGCGGAGATTCCCGTAGCTTTGTAACAAAGACATACTTCAGATTCATGGCCCTGTACCCGAAAGTATTGAGTGGGAATCGAACCCAAAATCCCGCTAAACCTTAATATTATGCGAGCCAATAAAGGTATGTTTTCTACTTCGGATTTCAGGAGATACCACTTGCGTTTATCCAGACCATATAATATAATAATAAAGAATATACGGGGTATATAGGCGCAGATAAATTTAAGTAACATTTGCCGGAAAAGTATCTCTTGTAAACAGGTTTAAAAGAACAAAAATATTCCAAGAAGTCATAGAATAGAGGAGCTTTAATGGGTCTAATGAAAAAAATTAAAGAAAAGATCAAAGAATCAAAGTTTTTCTTTGTTTCCTTCACGGCGCACCTTCTGATCCTCTTTTTAGTCAGCGGGATAGTTATAGTAAATCCGACAATGAGAAAAACAGTTTTTAGAGGTATCCTTCAGATGGGCGGCGGCGGAAAGGCAGAGACGCCGGAGTGGGAAACACAAAAACAACTTCCGACTTCAAAACCCGTGGATATTCCTTCAACGGCAAAGCAAGAGATCAAAGTTACTGATGCGAAAGTCGTCATTAACACAAAGATTGCAGATTCAACTAAATCAACCGCTGCTGCCATTAAGCCGCTGGATATTGTCGGAGCCGGAGGCGGTGAGGGCGGCGGTATGGGCACCGGTATTGGTAAAGGTATCGGAGCAGGTATAGGTATATTTTCTGCCAGGATGAACAGGACAGAAATGGCGAAAAAATACGGCGGATCGCCGGTGACAGAAGCAGCGGTAAATAAAGGACTTGAATACTTATTTAAAGTACAAAAAGCTGACGGTTCATGGGAAGGCAAAGAAAAATATGGCATGGGAAGCTGCGCAAATACGACTAACGGGATCTCAGGCCTCTGTACTCTTGCGTTTCTTGGAGCCGGTTACAGGGTAGATTCTCCTCATAAATATGCGAAGACCTTAAGAAACGCCGTGTCTTATTTAGTTAACCAGCAGGATGAAAGCGGCGGGATTGGGACTCCGAATAAAAATTCTATGTATACTCACTTTATTGATATGATTGCTCTATCAGAAGCATATTCAGTCGGCGGAGCCAGCGGTATCAAAACAAATGTACAAAAAGCAACTGAATTTGTATTAAATGCTCAAGGTAACAATCTTGAAAAAGCATGGAGATATGGATCGGCTTCAACTGATGCGGATCTTTCCGTTACAGGCTGGGGTATTATGGCATTGAAGGATGCTTACTATGCCGGAATAATGCCGGCTGAAACGAAAACGGCTTTGGATGATGCGATTAAATTTGTAATTAAAACAAAAGGCTGTTATCTGAAAGATGGAAAAGGTCCTCCGCTTCCCTGGGTAGGTTTATTCTGTCTTGCTTTGGGAAATAAAATGAAAACCCCCCTGGCGAATGATCTGATACGGCAGATCGATAAAGTGGAAATTTCCAGGTTAACTGATTTTTATACGATTTATTACATGAACCTGGCTTCGTTCCAGGCAGGCGGAGCTACCTGGGAAAGATGGAACAAGCAATTCAGAGATTATATTGTATCCCTTCAGAATGAAGACGGAAGTTTTCAACAGCTTCCCCGTATTAATTATACGGAGAAAACTCTTCCGCTTACATATTCAACAGCGATGGTAGTTCTTTCTCTTGAAGTGTATTACAGGTACATCCCTTTATATCAGATCGCGGAAAAGGAGATAAAAAAATGAGAAAAATGCCCGGAATAATTTTTGGTTTTGTTTTTTGCTTCAGTATTTTTGCTCAGGTTGACGTAAATTTTGACAAGAAAATGGAAGAATACAAGGCCAATCTTGAAAAATTTAAAACAGAGCTGAAAAGCCCGGACAGTTTTATAAGACAGGATGCTTGTATGGCTTTGGGAGTTGCGGGTGATACTTCGGCGCTGCCGTCTATCAGGGAGTTACTTGAAGACCCGGATGAAAATGTGAGAGCGGCGGCGATCAGTTCATTGTCGCTTTTGCAGGACAAGCCTTCCATAACTAACATTATTATACTGGGTTTAAAAGATAAATTTGGAGTGGTGAGGGCATCGGCTGCAAGCAGCCTGGCCATCCTTGGTGAGAAAAAATGCATTCCTGCTCTCAGGGTCTTGATGCAGAGCGATAAGGATTCAATGGTTAAAGCTGCGGCAGCCGTTTCACTGAACAGTTTTGGAGATTCTTCCGGCTTGGAAACTGTAAGAGCTCTGACTAAAGACAGGAATAAAGATGTAAGGATCTATTCGGCCGCTATGCTTGCGGCAACAGGGGATTTGGGCTATGTATCTATCATACGCGAGGGCCTTGCGGCAAGTGACAAGACAATCCGCGGTGCCTGCGTGAATGTCTTGAGCAATCTTGCCGATGAAGAATCATATAAAAGACTGAAATATATTTCAAAAAATGATGATGACGAGCTCATAAGGCAGGTTGCCTTCAGGGGCGTCTTGCTGATTGAATCAAAAAAGAAGGAAAAAAAGTAAAATACTTGGAGGCGTTTTATGGCAAAACAACATTTAGGAGATATGCTTGTTCAGGAAAATCTGATAACTCCGGATCAATTAGAAAAGGCTGTTGCAAGGCAGAAAACCAGTATAGAAAAAAGGCTCGGAGATGTTCTTGTGGAAATGAATTTTATAACTCAAGATGATTTGCTTAAATTTCTGGGTAAGCAGCAGGATTTTACGAGTATTAGCTCTTCTATCGGCAAAAAGAAAATAAATATTCAATTGACCATAATCCTTACTTTGCAGGGAGCGGCTATTTTAATTTTACTTGCGGGATTTTTATTTATAAGATCATATCTGTTCGGCGGGTTGGATTTTTTGAATGATGAGGATGTTGCCTTATATATGGGGCTCACAGTCATGGTTATAGTCAGCCTGTTTATTTTCTCTTCGACATCTGCTTATGTAATATTTAAAATAAACAAGCAAAAGGAGATGTAGTGAAAAAGGCAGTATTATTATTTTTAGTATTATTTCTGGCTTGCAGTATTCAGGCAAAAGAAAAAAGCGCATCAGAGGATGTGAAACAGGTTCTGCCCGAGATAGATTACCGTGAAGAAGCCAGATGGCATTTTAATATCGTCCTTGAAGGATTGAATAAAAAAGAGAAAAACCTCGCAGAAGCCGAAAGAATGCTAATAGAGATAATTGACTTCTATGATTCGACATTTCCGGAAGCATATGCAGAGCTTATGAAGATTTACAAAGAGAAGAAAGATGACGTAAATTATAAAAAGATAGAGACAAGGTATAAAGTTCTGCTTGAAACCTCGGCATGGCAGGCAAAAGAAGAGGAAAAAGAGGTCTATTCCGGCGACGAGCTTACAAATTTATTGATAAAAGAACTGGGATCCGATGATTACAATATCCGCAATAAAGCTGCAGCAAAACTTCAAAAAATATCTAAAAGCAATACGGATGCTTTGATAAAAGCGCTTAACAGCATTAATATTTACCGGGCCTGTTTTTCAGCCGGCATACTGGGAAAAAACAAGGAAAAAGCCGCGGAAAAATATTTGATTGAGATTCTTAATACTTCAAGGCCTTCGCTGAAAATATCCGCCCTGGAAGCTTTAGGCAGCATAGGTAATGAAACATCCATAAAATACATTATAGAAACTTTTTCTGATGCGTATTATAGCCATTACGAAGGCAAGTTTAAGGTCAGGGAAAAAGCCGCGGAAGTATTGGCTCATGATTTTAAAGAGAAAGCCGTCAGGCCTTTGATAGAATTTTTAAATAAACCTGATATAAAGTGGTATGTTTTTACGGCATTAAGCATGATCAAACCGATGAGTCAGGAAGTAAAGGACCTTTTCCTGACTTCTCTCGCAGATAAGGATGATAAAGTAAGATTAATCGCCGTAAAATTGCTTGTAGATTTGAAGGACGAAAAACTTTTTCCGAAGTTATTCAGCCTTGCTTCCGACAAGAGCCCTCTTGTGAGATACGAGATAATTTCCCTGCTTGGTGATAACCGGACGAAAGAATCAAAAGAAAAACTGCTGGAAATGCTTTCGGATACGGATAAAAATGTGGCGCAAAGAGCTGTCTATGCCCTGGGTAAATTTAATCTTAGCGAGGTTAAAGACCTTCTTTTGGCTATAGCAGGAGATTTGAATAAGGATGTTACCGTAAGATGGTTTGCCATAAAAGCTTTGGGTGAGAATTTTAAAAAACAGGATATTTTAAAACTCAAAGAACTTTTGGAGGACAAAGATTTATGGGTCAGTTCCGCTGCTGCTGCTGCGCTTGATATAGAAAGGATGAATTATGACGAGATAACTTCCGGTATTATAAAAAAGAAACAGGAAAAGCTGGATTTACTTGCTTTGAATTTTACATTAACTACCGGAAAAGTATTTGAACAAAGCAAAGAAGCTTCTATAAGGAAAGGTATAAGGTTCTTACTTTCACAGCAGGAGGAAAATGGCAGTTTTAAAAGCGCATATTTTCCTTTAGGCGCCACGCAAATGGCGCTTCTGGTATTGTTTAAACAGGGATGGAGTGAAGAAGATAAGCCGGTGAAAAAAGCAGTGGATTTCATGCTTAAACACGAACAAGCGGATGGCTCCTATTTCTCGAATAATGAAGTGGAAAAAGAAAAAGTTTCATACCTTACAGGAATGGCTATAAAAGTGCTTTCGAAGACAGGTAATCCTGTATATAAAGAAAAAGTGAAAAAATCTGTTGAATTTATGAAAAGCATTCAGGACAAAGAGGGCGGGTTCGGCTACTATAAAGGAAGCCGGGCTGATATGAGCGCAACAGAAAATGTAGCCAAGGGACTGGAAGAAGGATATAATTTTTTGAATATCCAAAAAAACGACGAGATGTGGATAAAGATGCTGGATTATTTGAAGAATCATCAGAATGAGGACGGCGGTTTTGGTTATGCCGATGACAATGAAACCACAAGGAGCTCATACGGTTCAATGACTGCTGTCGGACTTTCTCTGCAATCACTTTTTAAAAAACCTCTTTCTTCTGATGAAGTAAAAAAATCAATAGACTGGTTATCTAAAAATTATACTTTGAAAGAGAATCCAAAAGCTAAATCCGACAAGCATTATCCTTATTATTTGAAAGCATTAGCAGAGTCGCTTAATCTGTATGGGCTTGATACTATAACCGATAAGGATAATAATATACATTATTACTATAAGGAATTGGTGGAAAAATTGATGAAGGAACAATTAGAAGACGGCAGCTGGTCCGCAAAGTGGTATGAACCGGTTTTAGCCGCGGATTTTTATATCTCTATCTTGCAGTTAAAAAAAATGCAGGAGAGTATTATAGATTTATATTAAGGAGAAATATGAGGATAATTCTTTCTGTTATTTTGTTTTTTGTGTTTATTGCAAATCTAAGAGCTAAGGATGAGATAATTTGGCCTGATGCGGTGTACAAAGAAGCCTCGGAATTAGCTTCAAAAGGCGAGTATGCAAAAGCCGAAGCTGCGTATCAAAAATTCTTGACGGACTTTTCCAAGTCCGAGCTCATTCCTTATGTAAAATACGATCTTGCTATCTGCTACTTTATGCAAAAAAAAGTTGGTGAAGCGATAAAAGAACTTGAAGAATTGAGCAAACTTAATTCGGATATGAAAGTAATGATTTATACGGCACTGGGTGAATGCTACATAGACCAGAAAGATTATGACAAGGCGATGGCAAGTTATGAAAGAGGCAATAAGGCAATAGCCGGCGGATCCCCGGAGCTGTATGTTGCCATAGCTAACCTTCAATTTATCCAAAAAGACAATTCAAAAGCCAAGGAAACAATTAAATATTTAATAAACAGATTTCCCGGACATGAGATGCTGGATAATGCCGAGTTATTACTCGCAAGAATACTTGTTGATGAAAAAGATCCGGCAGGGGCAAATAAGATATTTGAAAGTAAAATTGCGGATATGAGGAAAAATCCGCTGATAGCAAATATCATATATCAGATTGCCGATCAATTAGTTGCGGCAAAAAGCTATGAACATGCTATTATTTTCTTTAATAAAGTTCCCGGCAAAGATATAACCTTAGCTGCGATACAAAAGCAAATAGATGAAGTTTCTAAAAAGGTCAAAGGTATAGAGAAAACAAGAGCTCCGGGTATGGAAAAAGCTATAGGTCTTTTAAAAAAGAAAGAAACTGATTTGAAAAAAGCGCTGGAGAATGCTAAAGCCGGCAAGGATCCGTCTTTTTTAAGCAAACTCAAGATTGGTCAGTGTTTTGTCGAATTGAAAAAGTTTGAAGAGGCAAGAAAAAGTTTCAATGAGATTCTGACTCTTGATCCCAAAGGCGATCTTGTGAAGGATGCAAGTTATGCCATAGCGGTAAGCTATTTGCTTGAAGGAAAAACCGAGGAGTTCAAAAGAAATGCGCAAAAGTTCATAAAAGAGAATGCGGATACCGAATTGGGAGACAACATTAGGCTTGGTTATATCGATTCTCTTTTAAAATCCAAGAATTACAGTGACGTAGTTTCGGAGTACAAGAGCGGACTGCTGAAGTTTAATACAAAAAAGATAGAAGATGAGGGTCTGTATAAGATAGGTCTGGCCTTTTATGGACTGGAAGACTACAATGAAGCTTCGAATATTTTTGAAGGAATAATAAAAAAAGAGGAAAAAAGCTTGTTCACCGGGTGGTCTTTGTTTTATCAGGGGAATGCATATTACAATTTATC
The DNA here is from genome assembly GCA_001778375.1 of Candidatus Firestonebacteria bacterium RIFOXYD2_FULL_39_29. Taxonomy (NCBI): domain Bacteria; phylum Candidatus Firestoneibacteriota; species Candidatus Firestonebacteria bacterium RIFOXYD2_FULL_39_29. The sequence continues at coordinate 18,769 of MFGV01000045.1, read as the reverse complement.
GGAATTCGATAAAGCCAATGCTTCCTATCAGAGAATAATTGATGAGTATCCGCAGGAAGAGTACTATAAAAATACGCTCTATCAGATTGGTTTTTCATACGGAAAAAAAGGCGCCTATGTAAAAGCGGTAGAGTATTTAAAGTTATTTGTCCAGAAATATCCCAAAGATGAGATGAGTCCAAATGTGTTTTCTTCCATAGGCGATATTTATATGGCTGATCAGAAATATAAAGAAGCTTACGATATATATGAAAGAGCATTGGAAGATTATCCCAAGTCTCCTGCATCTCCGAGAATAAGGACTCAAATGGGGGATCTTTATTATAAACAAGGAAAATATAAAGATATGTCAAAGATGTATGAGATACTGCTTAAAGATTATCCTGATAGTCCGTATTGCGCGGAAGCGTATTACTGGATTGGCTGGAGTTTGATTACTGACGGCAAAAAAGAACAGGGATATAAAAGTTTTGATGAGGCTAAAAAGTGGAATGATACAGAAATTGGAAGAAAGATACAATTCAAAATTGCGGAATATAATTTTTCCGAAAAAGAATTTGAGAAAGCTAAAAAAGACTATGAAGATCTGGTTGACAAGGTGAACGACTACGCAATAGTAGATACCAGTCTGGACAGACTGGCAGAGATCTATGCAAGACAGAAGGCGCTGGATGAAGGAATTGCCAGGTTTACTAAATTTGCTGAAAAGAAAAAAAACAATAATACTTTACTCGGTAAAATAAAAATGGCAATGATAGACTTATATTTCAGGCAAAAGAAGGTGGAGCAGGCGCTGAAATTGTGGGGAGAGGTAAGTAATAGCATACCAAAAGAGTATTTTTCTGCAAGGAATTATTATATTGTTGCAAGTAATTTAGAGTCCATAGATAGAGGAAAAGAAGCTTTTACACTTTACAACGAGGCAATATCGAGGTATACTGATGATGGCGTTTTGCCGTATATTTATGCAAGAATAGCTTACCATCAGCTTGATTCGGGAAAAAAAGCAAGTGATGTTTATGAGTTCTTGAAAAAGCCTATGGTAAAATTTAAAGATATGAACTCCCTGCCGGAGATAAGTCTGGTGCTCGCTGAAGTTAATTTTGATAAAGGAAATATGGAAGAGGCGATAAAATATTACAAAAAGTCTATTAATAAGGCCCGGGGAAAAACGGCGGCAGAAAGTACTTATAAGCTTGCAAGCAGTTATTTTAAATTAAACAAGTACAAAGAAGCGCTGACGCAGTATGCAAAAGTCGCGTTTGTTTATGCGGCCTATAAGGATATTGCGGAAGAAGCTTTGTTTAAGGCAGGGAGGTGCGCAGAATTTTTAGAACAGAAGGACGATGCAAAAAAGTACTATGAGGCATTAATTCAAAGATATCCTAATGGAAAATACAAGAAAGACGCCGAATTTAAAATAAAGAATTAAAAATAACTAAAGGAGGAAGGAAAATGTTTAACAGAAAAATAAGTTTTATAGTAATGAGCATACTTGCATTGTTTCTTTGTTTGCAGTTCTCAAGTATGGTAAATGCTCAGGAGGCAAAAGCCGATGGCGCGGGTATAGAAAATGCCCAGGACGGAAAAGCCGGCGGTGACGGGTTAGGACAAAAAAAACTGACCTTTTTCCAGTTTATTAAGGGCGGCGGTCCGATCTTTGCAGTAATACTGATTTGTTCTATGTTTGCAGTAGGGCTTATCTTTGACAGGTTTACGTATTTTAAAAATGCTACTGTAAAGGAAGAAAAGAAATTTATTGATGCTCTTATGAAAACGTCAAATATAAAAATGTCAATGACACTTTGTGATAGAACTACAGGTGCTCTTCCAAGGGTCGTAAAAGTAGCTTTGGTGCAGTATGAAAAAGGCTCTGACAGAAAGAAAATGGAAGAAGAAATTGAAGCTCAGATACTGTCTGAAACAATAGGCATGGAAAGACGGCTTCCTCAACTTGATACCATGGTTACCCTGACCCCGCTTCTTGGGTTACTTGGTACCGTTATAGGTATGATCGGATCGTTTAACGTCGTTGCTTCTGTCGGTATGGGTAAACCTGAGCTTTTGGCAGGCGGTATCGCTGAAGCTCTGATAAACACAGCCGGTGGACTTGCAGTAGCTATCCCGTCTTTGTTTTGCTATAATTTATTAAACGGAAGAAAAGAACAGATCCTGATGAGTATTGAAAAAAATGTTACCTTGCTTCTTTTAAGATTAGAGGAGTTCAAAGTAGAAGCAGGAAAACAACCGGAAAGCACAGGAGAAGCAAGCGCGAATCCTGTACAATAAAACTAAGGAGTGCTAATGAGATTTGAGAGGAGACCTGTAAAAAAAGGCAGAGTAGAGTTGATCCCTATGATTGACTCAATGCTGATACTTCTGATCTTTTATATGAGTTTTTCGACATTTGCCGAAATGGAGCTTGAGTATGGCGTTAAGCTTCCGGTTGCTGCAGAGGCCAGTAAGTGGAAAAAAGCTCCCGATGCGTTAATTATTAATATTCCTGTTTCAGGTCAGATCCTGGTCAATAAAGAAAAATATGATCTGGATTCCCTGGAAAAACTTATAAACGGTTACATGAAGCAGAATCCGAAAATGTCAATAGCGGTCAGAGGGGATACCAAGCTTCAGTACAGGGAAATATCAAAGATACTGGGGTTATGCTCCAGAAACAGAATATCAAATATTACTTTTGCGACTTTAGAGAGTGAGTAAAAAGGAGTAAACGTGAGAATAGCCAGAAGAGCTTTGAAAAAAGGCAGGATAGAATTAATCCCTCTCATTGATACAATACTCATGCTCCTGATATTTTACATGACTTTTGGCAAACTGGTTAAAGATGAGCTGAAACTTGATGCTGTATTGCCTATTATTCAGGAATCTGCGGCTGATACGGATGCTTTTACCGCTATGAATGTTGAAGTTGTCGGAAAAGGAAAACTGATAGTTAATGATGAAGAGCAGGATCTTAGCGTGTTTGCGGGAACATTAGAAGGTCTTTCACTTGTTGCAGATACCGTATCTGTATCCATAAAAGGAAGAGACTCAGTGTTTTATCAGGAAGTCATTGATGTTTTGAATTTATGCGCAAAGAGCGGAATTAAGAATATTTCATTTGTGTCCGAGTAGCATTCGCCCTGAAATTTTAAAGTTACAAGAAAGAAGTGTCTGATGAAAAAATTGTTTATACTATTATTTATATTCCTTGAGGCTAATAATTTCTGTGAAGCCGGTATAGAGGTATCCAATATATCTGTAGCAAGATCAAGACTTGAACATCAGGTATTTTTTAGCGGCAGTATTGGAAGTAATTTCGAAAGCAGTTTCCGGGATGTCAGTATAAAGCTTGTAGTTCTTGACAGGGATTTGAAAGTTTTAAAAGAGTCCGACCCTGTTATCCTGCCGTATATATATGTAAATTCAAAAAAAGATTTTAATATAAATATAAAAGGTTGTCCTTATTTTGAAGTCTATGATCTAAAGATAAATTACTCCGATAAAAAAGGAAAAAAAGAGATTATTTTCCACGGTTCAGACCTGTTTAACCCTCCGCAGCAGGACGGTGAAAAAAAAGACGAAGCGGTAATAACCATTTTAAGCCAATATATAGATGAGAATGGGTATCTTAAATGCATAGTGAGAAACAGCGGTGAATCAGATGCCGGAGATTTAACCCTTAATATAAAGTTTCTTAATGTTGAAAGAAAACTTATGAAGGAAAAGGATGTTTTGCTTGAAGACGGTAAAATAGGGAAAGGCAAAACAAAGACCTATAATATTAAGATAAATAATCTTCCCGATTATACAAGCTATCAGGTGTTAATAAAATACTCGGTACTGAAGGAAGAAAAAGTATTAGTCGATTCGTTTCAGGCCAAAGATAAACAATATGATTTTGGGGATATCGAGTACGGTAGTTTTACTGCAGGCGAAGAGGTCGAAGTGGCAAAATGCAGATTTTTAAAAAAACCGGGTTCGCTGGAAGTCAAGGCCAGGATAAGAAACGGTAAAATGCTTTCTATCAGGGACGTGACGGTCTACTACTCTCTTTTGACCGGTAAAAATAACGAAGCGCTTCTCAAAACATATAAATTTAACGAATCCATTTATTCAAAGGCGGAAAAGGAATTTAATATAGTTTATGAAGGGGAAATAATGCCTTCCAATTATAAATATGAAGTAAAGTATGAAGAATTCATTCCTGAAAAAAAAGAGACAACTTTTGACAGGGAGAGATAGTTTCTAAACAATAAAGAATTTATTAAACCACCCGCCAGTCTTTCAAAGGGTTATTCTTAATGCTTGTGCCATAGCATGGGGGTTAAATGGGTAATTATTTTATAATCGGGCTGTGCCTTCTGTTTGTCGCAGTTGTTTTTATTTTTAATCTTTTGATTACAAAACGGAACCAGGTGAAAAATGCTTTTGCCTCGATTGATGCGCTTTTGAAAAAGCGGTATGATTTGATACCAAATCTCGTTGAAGCGGTAAAGGGTTATGTAAAGCATGAGAGCGCGCTCTTAACCGAGATAGCAAAACTGAGGTCTGCGGCAATCTCCGGACAAAAAAGCGGAAAAGAAAAAGAAGGAATTGATAATGAAATGGGAAATACTCTAAAAAGCATAATGGCTGTTTCCGAAAGTTATCCCGAGTTAAAAGCAAGTAATAATTTTATGCACCTGCAAAAAACTCTTAATGAAGTGGAGGAACAAATTTCCGCCGAAAGGCGCGCCTATAACGCCTCGGTAAATGATTATAATAATGCGGTTATGCTGTTCCCGTTCAATATTCTCGCCGGTCTTCTCGGATTTAAAGAAGGTGACTATTTTTCTATTACGGAAAAAGGCAGGGAGAATATTAATGTCGCGGAGCAGTGGAAAAAATGAAAAGTATTGAAGAGTTAAAAATATTCTATAGGGAAAAACTGTATATATCTCTCCTTCCTCTGGAGAGGCAGCGTAAAAAGATTGTCAGTGTTGTAGGAATATCCGGAGCAGTGACAGCAGTTATGGTGCTTGTCATTTGTCTCATAATTCTTGCTTCTGCCGGGAACTCAGGCCTCTATTTTGTGTTTATTCCCGTTCTAATCGGTGCGGCAATATTTGCATTGGTATATTATATTGTATCGAAAAGTTACAAACGGCAGTTCAAAAGTGAAATAATAGGAAAGCTTGTTAAGTTTTTTGATGACAGCCTCTTTTTTGACCAGGGGTCCTGTATTCCCGGGTCACAGTATATGACGAGCCGGATATTTCCGAAGAATCCCGACAGGTATAAAGGGGAGGATTATGTCGGAGGTAAACTGGATAAAACTGCGATAGAATTCTCAGAGGTGCATTCGGAGTATAAGACGGAATCACGTGACAGTAAAGGGAATGTCCGTACCACCTGGCATACTATTTTCAGAGGTATCTTCTTTATCGCAGATTTTAATAAGACTTTTGCCGGTGTTACGGTTGTGCTTCCCGATACGGCTGAAAGAATGTTTGGTTTTCTCGGAACGATGCTTCAGGAATATAATTTCACGAGGGGAAAGCTGATAAAACTTGAAGATCCGAAGTTTGAAAAAGAGTTCGCAGTCTACGGTGACAACCAGGTAACTGCAAGATACATCCTTTCTACGAGTTTAATGGAAAGAATAATGGAGTTCAAGAAAAAAACAGGAAGGCCTCTACATATGTCGTTTGTGGATTCAAAAGTTTATATTGCCCTTTCTTATAATAAAAACCTTTTCGAGCCCAAACTTTTTACCACCCTTCTGGATTTTAATGTAGTGCTGGAGTATTATAATGACCTTGCGCTTTTGACAGGGATAGTAGAAGATTTGAATTTAAATACAAGAATATGGACGAAAGAGTAAAGCAATGACTAAGATTAAAGCACTAAGCACTAAGAAGAACAATGACTAAGATTAAAGCACTAAGCACTAAAAAGGAAGATATTAATATAGTTCCAACGATTTAGTTTGAGATTTAATTATTAAGTATTTGTTTTTTGTTTAGAATTTAGTGCTTAGATCTTAGTGATTATTTAAGGTTAGTGATTGCTTTACCCGGGGGGTTAAATGTCTAGTAGGGTTCATGTCTATTTTACAGGTACCGTGCAGGGCGTGGGTTTTCGTTTTACCTGTCAGGATATCGCCGAACGGCTCGGAAATGTTACGGGTACGGTTGAAAATCTTTCAGGCGGCAGGGTAGAGCTCATTGCCGAAGGCGAGAAAAAGCATCTGATTGAATTTCTTAAAAAAATAGAGGAATATTTTGCGACACATATAAAGTATACGGAGATAGAGTGGGAAAAGGCGACGGAAGAATTCAACGGATTTGAAATCAAATAAAGAAAGTACTAGTGACTATTGACTAATGACTATTTGATGAACGCGGCAAAAGAGCGCCGCGATATTATAAAGTGTAAATATAAATATGAGGCGGGGTTTTTCCGCCAACAATAAATAGTCATTAGTCAATAGTCCTTAGTCATTTTTTTGTGAGGTTTTCATGCTGGAACTAGTTCCTGAATTCTTAATGTACCTCTCCACCGAACGCCGATATCCTGTCAGTACGGTGAGTTCGTACAAAAATGATATTAATCAGTTTTTACTGTTCATCGAAAAAAAAGGTATTGGTGATGCGGCAAAAATCACCAAGCATGACATATTGGATTATTTTTCATCCGTGAAGGAGAAATATGATCCCTCTTCTTCTGCAAGAAAACTTTCTGCGATCAAAACTTTTTTTAAATTTCTTTCTCTGGAAAAAAAGATGGAGGAAAATCCCGCGGCAGAACTGGAATCTCCCCGGCTTATGAAAAAACTGCCGGATGTTCTTTCGGAACAGGAGATTGTCAGGCTGCTGGAGTCTGTAAATCAAAAAGACAAAGATGATCTCCGGGACCGCGCGCTCCTCGAGTTGATGTATGCCACAGGTATGCGCATCTCCGAGGTTTCTAATCTGAAAATATATGACTATGATACAGTTGCGCAGTATATAAGGTGCATGGGGAAGGGGAGCAAAGAAAGGATAGTTCCGGTAGGAAAGGTAGCGGCGGATTGGGTGGATGAATACATAGGAAAAATACGCATTGAATTAGTCGAGAAAACCTCCTCCTCTTCCGGAGAGCTATTTTTAAATAAAAGAGGAAAAAAATTCAGCAGGGTCTGGCTCTGGAAGATAATAGTGAAGCGTGCCGCGGCGGCAGGTATAGCAAAACACGTGACTCCTCACACTTTAAGACATTCCTTTGCCACGCATCTTCTCACTCACGGTGCCGATCTCAGAAGCGTGCAGGAGATGCTCGGGCATTCAAGTATTTCGACGACGCAGATATATACGCATGTGGACAGATCCCGCCTCCGTGAAGTGCATAAAAAATATCATCCGAGGCCGTGAAGGACGAAGTCCGATGGTTTGAGGGTTTGAAGATTAGATGTTTGGAGGATTTGCAAGTGAAAAGGGGAAGACAGAGTCTGGAAGTGAAAGTACAAAGTCTGAATTAAAAAAATACTCTATTTCCATGGGCCTGGAGCTTTCCAGTGTTTGTTAAATTCTTTTGTTTTGGCTATTGCCTTTACAGGTAGAATAAGAAAATCCTCTATCTCTTTTGCTACACTAGATAAGTGCTCCGGTGCGATTTTACTTTCTTCTTTAACGATGAAAGCCTTCCAGAGCTTTTGACGATCGGAGCCGTGATCGTAGATTTCTTCGGCAAAAAGTGGTTTCTTCGCCGGAAGTTCAATCTTTCTTTGCGTAAATGTATTTTGAATAGCTGCGGCAAGGTTTGTTCCGTCAAAGTCATGCTGTCTCATTAAAAGCCAGATATCATAGAAATCCTTCATACGGCTGTTCAAAGAACCAAGCGTTATCATAGCTTCAAACTTTTCACTGATAGTGTTTTCAGCGGGATATCCCTTAAGATGCGGTTTGGGAAAATCCAAAACAACAGGGTAATCTATAGTCTTTGGATTTGGATAGACTACATCACCAAATCCTATATCAATTTGTAATGGAATTCTTGACTGTTCCAGAAATCCAATAAGTTTTATTCGCACTCCTTCGTAATCCGCATCTGCTTTTATTCTGGTCCCTTTTACGGTAGAAAGGTCAAAAACAATACCGTCAGATTCAATGCTTATTTCACAGATATCTTTCATAGCATTTTCAATTGAGTCTATTTGATTGTCATAACGTGCTAAGAAATCAATGTCCAGAGTTGTTCTTCTCTCCGGAATTTGCCAGACAGTAAACATTAAGGCGCCTTTAAGAATGAACTTCTCTGAATATTTTGACCGGCTGAGTCTGTAAAGAAACCTCTCCATACCAAAATACTGCAAAACTTCCGCAAAAGGCCGGTTAGTTTCCTTCGCTTTACTCATTAAACGGGCTTTCACAGAAGCCGCAATATTCCTGACATTATCTTTCATAGCATGGCCTCAAGGACCGGTTTAATTACATTATCAACCCGGCAAATTTTCGCGTGTTTTATCAACTCATTCAGATTTACATTTTTTTCCATTATTGCTGTTTTCATGGCGTTCCTGATAATACCCATGCCTATTTTGCTTCTGAATTTAAAACAATCAGCTATTGTTTTGGCAAGAGAGTAAACCCTTATTTTTTGTGATCCGATCTTATGTTCTTCAATACCGGCGTTATACGCATTTTCATCAAATCGGTAAAATCTTACCGGCGGGTATTTAATTTTATTTGCTCGTGTCTGTGCGGGGATAGCTATTTCCACATAACCGGGAATCTCGGTTGTTGCTTCATGAAACGCAAGAGCGGAAGCCAGACAGATAATTCCCTTCGGTGACTGAAGAGAAGCAAGAACCAGATCCGGGTATGTTCCAATATCATGGTCGCTCAGCTGATATATCCCGCGTGAAATTATTTTTACTCTATCTTCTGCTACAACAGCGTTAATTGTATCATGATGGAACCCGGCTTTTCTTAGTACAGAAAATTTAGCTATTCCTCCAGTAGCTTTAAAAAATTTTAAGATATTTTGTGTGTTAATTGACATATTACCTCCGCACATATATGCACTACTTGTTAGTAAGTATATACATTATGTGCGCTTATGTCAATAGCAATCGGTTCTTATCGGTATAATATGGAATTGCTTCCTCATTATATGTAAATACTTCCACAGTATTTGAGGTCGCGAGGGCGAGAATTCAGGTTTTGTAATATGTTTTGAAGCTGGCATGGAAAATGCTCAATAAAAAAGTGGAGAAAGTGGGAAAAGTAAAGAAAGTGAAGGAAAAGAAGCAGGAGAAGAAAACAGGACGTACGGCAAAGAAAGCAGACGAAAGGAAAGAAGCAAAAGAGAACTAGTTTGTATCAGTGGAATCCGGTAGCTTTGTAATCAGTGGAATAGTTTTCACCGGAGGTGCTTATGCTCAGCCATGTGCCTCACTCTATAAACGAAGTTCACTTCCTGGTGGATAGGTTAAAACACGGAATCCCGGTTGACAGGAATGAGGTGCAGAAGCTATTAAAAATGGTGCTATCGGACAAAAATAACTACGGAATTTGGGTAAAACGTGAAATTGACGATCATTTAGGACAGGATTATCTGTCATATGTAGTAATTGGCTGCGATGCAAAAGGTAAGCTTAGAATTATAGGACATAGGGTCGAGAGAAAGATGGCTAGAAAAGGTTTGTAAGGTTTATAAGGTTATTTTTAGAGGTGGTATTGATATATTTTAGGTATTTGATCTTAAAAAATATTTTTAAGATTTTACTTTATGGACCTTAGACCTTACGGACTTTTATCTCGTTTTGTCAACGGATGTTGGCATGTATATATCTTACATATCGAGAAAAGTTTTGCTTATAGACAACGGAATGTATTAATAACTAAAACACGGAGAAAATAGCTGAATAACACTGATTATTATAGGCTAAATAGCGATATGGAAACCATTCCATTGTGATTGCTGAAGCTTTGGATGCTGGTGCTATCTGCAAGCAGCTACAATTGGGGTTTAGGTGAGGTTTTGTCTAAAAAATCTAAAAACTAGAAAAAGTTTATGCTATAACGCATTTGCGGTGACTGTCACCATTATAAAAGGTTTTTAAGGTTTGTAAAGTTGTATTTAGGGGATGATATCGCTTGTATGGAAAGGAATCCATATGTATGGAAGAGAATCCATAGAAATAGGGGTAGGTGTGTTAAAGTATTACTTTAAAAATATCGTAGAAGTATTTAGGAATCAGTACAATAACAAATTTCTATGTATTTGTTGACAACTGGCACAGCGTTTGCTATAATATAGCTGTAGAATCAGGAAAAGTTCTACCGAACCCGAGGAGACCATGAGAAGAGCAGGGTGGACATACCGAAGGAAGGCACCAACCACCAACCCTCTTAATATTTTATTAAGAACTCTTTTTGCATTTGTATTAGTTTCATTTATTATTTCTCTGCCTATAAAATCCTTTGCTGATACCACCTGGGGTAATACAAATGCTTTTAATTCCGGCTCAAATCTTTACAATATTACCAATAGTACGATTAAAAACGGTATAAGGTTTACCTGCAGGGTGGGCGGTACTGCCACTCAAATGAGGCTTCGCACCACTGAAGCGGGTACCTCGGGAACACACCGATGGGGTATTCAAGCCGACAGCAACGGTGAGCCGACAGGTACCTGGCTTTGTTCTTTGGATGCTACCACGGGTGGAAATGGGGAACGTACCACAACTATAAATTTCCCGGACGTTACTCTTACCCAGGGAACAGTTTACCACATAGTTACTCAATATCAATCGGGCGGCAGTCTAGGTGCGTCTGACTATGCCACTCTTAGACAGAAATCTCCTTTTGATTCTCAGACGTATCAGTGCAATACCGCAACTCCGATAACTGCAGAGTATGATGATCCGGATCTGCAAACGGAATATTATGATGGAAGTGCATGGGTTGCTGGTGATGGTAAGCCGCAATTTGTAATTGATTATGGTACTACTGATTATGAAGGAAGCCTGGTTCTTGTCGCTGATGCCACCATCGCAGCGACAACTAATGTTAATATCTGCGGTACCGGGGCTACGGTTCGTTCAGCGGGGGAGATATTCACAGTTACAGGCGGTCCCAAGACAAATGTTGCAAGACTCTATGCTTACGTTGCAAAGGTTTCAAGCCCGGCGGATAGTTTGTACTGGAACCTGTATAATATTACAGATACTACCTCTGTAACAACCGGTGTACTCTTTTGCAATAGCGGTGATGTAACAACATCTTATTCCTGGATATCAAAAGTATTGCCTTCTCCAATAACGCTGCTTGCTAACAAAAAATACAGGTTGTATTTTACCTCTCCGGGTTCAGCGTCCGGAACGGGCTATTATATACTGGCAAACACCTATTATGATACAACGCCGACCTCGCCTTATTTCAGGGTGGGCTTTCAAGGCGGGTCCTCTGAGAATCAAGGTTACTTTTCCCTTACGACCAATAATTGGACAGGACAGACGGATGTCACTTACGGTGATGCTCCTTTCTATTGGGGAATAGACAATACCAACCCCACATCCTCAATTACTATGCCTTCAAACGGCGGTAAATACAATGCGTTATCTGCGATAACAGGTCTTGCTACGGATACGGCTTCGACCGGCGTTAAAACAAACTATCTCAAAATTAAGAATACAACAGATACGCTTTACTGGACCGGCGCGGCGTGGGGCGTTGATACCTGGTTAAGCCCCTCTTCTTATGCCGATCCGACATGGACGCACGATACAAGCAGTGTAACGTTTTCAAACGGAAAGAACTATGATGTAAGTTTTTACTCTGCTGACTATGGCGGAAATGTCTCAACAACAACAACAAACAGCTTTCTTTTTGACAATGGAGCACCAGTTTCAAGTGTAACCAATCCTGCAACAAACTCACAGTTTAATTCGCTTTTTACTATCTCCGGTACGGCTTCTGATAATGCAGCGTTGGTAAGTGATGTAAAAATAAGCGTAAAGAATACCGATTTGGGTAAGTGGTATGCAGGTGGTACAGATTGGACGGCCGGTGTGGAAACTTGGCTTACTGTAACAGGTTTAAATACTTGGACAAAGACTCTAACAAACATTTCTGGTGATGGTAATTTTCTTATTAGAGGAAAAGCCACAGACCAGGCGGGAAATGTTGAAACTCCCGGCGCAGGTGTCAGTTTTATATATGATACAACAAATCCTTTGTCAACAATATCTGTACCTGCAAACGAAGCAAAGATAAAAACACTCGCCGGAATAACAGGTACTGGTTCAGATACCTCCCCCGGTGTTTTGACTAATGTATATGTAAGTATCAAGGACCAGATTGGCGGGTATTATAACGGCTCTGATTTTTCCGGGGGAGCAGGAACGCAATGGCAGGGAGTAACCGGAACAACAAGCTGGAGTTATCCTGCGCCAACTTGGACAAACCAGCAGTATATAATCAGGACAAAAGCCGTGGATACGGCTACAAACGCCGCTACTTCCGGGACAAGTGTGACATTTATCTATGATGATAATTCTCCTTCTTCCGTGATAACTTATCCTTCAAATAATGATGTAAAAACTGCACTGGCAGGGATTACTGGAACTGCGACAGACTCCGGCGGCTCAGGTCTTCAGGTTGTTCAAACACGGATCTATAACGTTACTGATAATTTATATTGGGATGGGGTAGGTACCTGGCAGGCGGGAAGCGCCTGGGTTAGCGCAACCGGTCTTGCTGCATGGACTTACGACACTTCAGTAACTCCGCTTACATCCGATAGAACCTATGTTATCCAGTCAAGAGCGAAGGATCTTGTTACTCCGACTGAAAACATAGAGACTCCGGGATTTGGCACTACGTTCAAGATAGACACAACCAAACCTGTTTCAACAGTAGCAGCTCCTTTAAGCCAGACCTATAATAGTCTGCCGTACCTTACAGGTACGGCAACGGATGCGACAGCCGGAGTCAATAATGTCAAGTTTACTATAAAAAATCTTACAGATACGGAAACCTTTACCACCGGTCTTTCCTGGGTAAGCGGATCAACAGATTACTGGCATACTGCTACGGGTACGCTAAACTGGAGTTATAGTACGGCTCCGTTTGCGCTGGAATCCGATAAGAATTACTTGCTGGTTACTATGGCTGAGGATAATATTGCCAATGTAGAAACTCCGGGAACAGGTAATACTTTCAGACTGGATAATGTACCGCCTTCTTCTACTATCAACCCGCCTCTGAATGGAACCACCTATAATACCCTGAGTCAGATTTCGGGTACGGCTACCGATGCTTCTTCTTCGGTAGTAAGCGTCCAGGTAAACATTAAAAATATTACCGATAGCACCGTATGGAACGGGGGCAGTTGGGTTAGTGGTTCGCTTAACTGGCTGGGTGCAACCGGTACTAACAACTGGATTTATAATATCTCCTCCTGGGTAACAGGCAAAGTTTACACCGTGCAGTCTAAGGCGGCAGATGCTGCAAGCAATACACAAAGCGCATTTACGGAATCCTCGTTTAGTTTTGATAATACTCCGCCGACAACTGTGATAGCATATCCCGCTACCGGCTCTCTGCGAAGCACGCTTACCGTAATTTCGGGTACGTCTTCCTCTGATACGGCTGCTACCGGTGTTTCAATAAGTTTATTGTTTGTGGGCGGTAACTGGTACAATAATACCTCCTTCTCCTCTCCGGTAGAATACTGGTTGGTATGTACCGGTACGGCTGCCTGGAGTTACACCCCGCCGGCGTTACCTTCGGACGGGGATTATATAATACACACGAAAGCAAAAGATAACGCAGGCAATATTGAAGCTCCCGGCACATACAGCACCTTTACTTATGATACGACAAAACCGACTTCTACGATAACTGCTTTTACGAATGGAGACAAGAAGAGTTCACTTACCGTTCTTTCAGGAACGGCTTCGTCAGACACCTCCTCGGTTTCCATTAATATATTTGATAATAATAATACGCAATATTGGGACGGAGATTCATGGGAGCCGGGTTCGTCCTGGCTTTTCTGTACCGGCACAACCGGCTGGACGTACTCTTCTCCTGCCTGGAGCACCGGCGTCACATATAAAATAAGCACAATGGCAAAGGATAATGCAGGCAACCTTGAAACGGTAGGGACCGCGTGGTCCTTTACTTACGATGCTCTTGCACCGGTTTCCGCGGTTACCTATCCCGCAAGCAATGCAAATCTTAAAATCGCGCCGGAAGGGATTACCGGTACCTGTTCCGATGCTGCTTACGGAAATACAGGAGTTTCTCTCGTTCAAATGCAGTTAAAGTGCGAAACAGATACAAAATACTGGTCAGGCACTGTTTGGGACACACCGCTGGCCTGGGTAAATGTCGGCGGCACCACTGCTTGGAACTATAACGGGGCAGTGGTTCTCTGGGAAGATGGTAAGACATATATAGTAAAGTCCAGAGGTAAGGACGGCGCAAATAATACAGAGACCGGCTCCGCTCTTATAACCTTTAAGTATGATACTACAGTGCCCACTACAACTATAGTTTCGCCTTCAAATGGCGGAAAAATCAAGGCCTTGACGGTTATAACCGGAACGTCCTCGGACGCCACGAGCGGCATGAGCGCTCTCTATATTTCCATAAAGAGCCTTGCGGATACAAAATGGTATAATGGCTCTTCTTTTGTGGATGCTTCTGAAACGTGGCTTTCCCCGACGGCAGGGCTTCAGAACTGGAACTACACCGCGCCAACGTGGGGAGATGGGAAGAGCTACCTCATCCGTAAATATGGCATTGATAATGCGGGTAATTCCGAGACTCCTGGTACCGGTAATTCGTTTACCTTTGATACTACTGCTCCTACTTCCAGCGTGACCAGTCCCGTTACCGGTTCGCAGATATATGCTTCACCGACACTTTCAGGTACGGCATATGATGCCTCAACGGGAATAGTAACTATCCTGCTGAATATCAAGGACCTGGACAATACTACTTACTGGACCGGCTCAACCTGGGTCACCACTGATCCGGATTTTGCCTTTAATGCCGGGGGAACGACAACGTGGACTTATTCAGGACCGACTTATACAACAACACACTGGTATCTTATCCGTTCGAAGGCTGTTGACGGCGCAATAAATAGCGAAACTCCCGGATCAGGTATAACTTTCCAGTATCTTGCCGATTCCACACAGCCGGCTTCAGTAGTTACCTTCCCGGCTAATTCTGGCAACTACTTCAGTCCCGCGGTTATAAGCGGTACCAGCTCCGATACGATGCCCGGGGCAGGTGTTTCCAGTGTGGAGGTTGCTGTTAAGAACGTTACCGATAACGAATATTGGCAGGGTGGAGCCTGGTTGGCCGGAATAAACTGGCTTTCAACAAGCGGATCGACTGCCTGGCTGTATAACGGAACAATCCCGACGTGGACTGACGGTAAGACCTACCAGATTACGACAAAAGCCATGGACTACGCAAATAACATTGAAACTCCCGGTTCAGGAAATACTTTTACAATAGACAGAATTGCCGGTACTACTACGATAACCGTGCCGGCAAACAGCGCTAAATTAAAAGCTATCGCGGCGTTAACCGGAACCGCAGCGGATAACAGGAGTGTGGCCTTGGTCGAAGTTTCCGTAAAGAATATGCAGAATAACACCTACTATGATATCACAACTCCGTGGGGGGATAATTTAACCTGGCTTCCTGCAACGACAGGAACTACTAATTGGACTTATACGCTGCCTACGCTTGCAAGCGGTGTCAGTTACCTCATTCAGGCCAGAAATACAGATACAGCCGGGAACGTGGAAACAGCCGGAACGGGAAACAGTTTCCTTTTCGACAGTACGAATCCTTCTTCCACGATAACTTATCCGTCAGCAGGCGCGAATATAAAGACACAGCCTTCGGAGTTTAGCGGCACGGCTTCGGACAATGCAGCTACAGTTACCCTTGTTAAGATAAGGATTTACAATGTAACTGATACTTTATATTTCCAGGGCGGTTCTGTCTGGGATATTGTTGATACCTGGATAAACGCTGCCGGAACCACGGCCTGGACTTTCACGGTACCTGCACTTACTGACGGCAAGACTTATGTTGTCTCTTCCAGGGCTATAGACGGCGCTGCAAACAATGAGACCGCCGCTGAGGGAAAGACATTTAAATATGATACCTCTGCGCCCGTTTCTGTCGTGACGTCACCGGCAAACGGCAGTAGTTTTACCGCTCTTGCGGGAATTACCGGTACCTCTACCGATACTACCAGCGGGGTTACTCTTGTAAAACTCAGGATAAAAAACATCACAGATACAACTTACTATGACGGGAGCTGGACTTCTTCAGATCCCGGGTATAACCTTAGTGTTGTTGGTACTGATAATTGGACTTATGCGACGCCTGCGTGGACCAGCGGAAAGATATATCTTATTCAGGTGCAAGGTACGGACTTTGCGGGCAATACTGAAACAGCGGGGGTTGGGAACTCCTTTAAATTTGATACGACACCGCCGTCTTCTGCCATAACGAGTCCTACCAACGGACAGACGTTATACTCTGCGCCTGCGCCTGCCGGTACCGCGTCGGATAATCTTGCCGGTGTTAAGAAGGTTCAGGTCAACATAAAAAATATTACGGATACAACCTACTGGACCGGAAGCACCTGGGGTGCGGATACCTGGGTTGATGCTGACGGGACCACCACCTGGAGTTCTACCGTAACGGTATGGACCTCAAACAAGGATTATCAGTTAAGAAGTAAGGCGCAGGATAACGGTTTGCTCTGGGAAACACCGTCTTCCGGAGTGACCTTTACTTATATTGCAGATTCGACTTCTCCGGAATCTGCTGTTGTTTCTCCCGCAAACGGAGCTGTTATTAAAACCTTCTCTTCGGTTAGCGGTACGGCCAATGATGTAGCCCCGAATATGTCAGGGCTTTCCCTGGTCAGGGTATATATTAAGAACGTTACAGATACGCAATGGTGGAACGGAGGAAGTTGGAGCGGAACCTCTACCTATATTACTACAACAGGCGCTAACTGGACATATTCAACCGGGTCGGTAACTGTTACGAACGATAAGGTGTATCAAATACAGTCGCAGGCAATAGATAACGCCACCAATACGGAGTCACTAGGAACCGGCAGTACTTTCACTTATGATACGTCTGCACCCAACTCTACTATAACGAGTCCTTTGAGCGGTTCCAAACTCAAAATTCTTGCGGGGATAACCGGTACGGCTTCCGATACTCACGGTCTCAGTGTTATTAAAATCTCAATAAGGAATGATACAAATAATAATTATTATGACGGCGGGACCTGGGGAGGGACAGAGACCTGGCTGCCGGCTACTGAGGGGACGACTTCCTGGAATAAAACCTCGCCTGCGTGGGCCAGCGGTAAGACATATATAGTAAAGTCAATGGCTGTTGACCTCGCCGGAAATGAAGAGACACCCGGGGCAGGTAAAACATTCACCTTTGATAATGTGGCACCGTCCTCTGTTATAGTTGATCCGGTTAATGGTTCAAAGCTTAACACTATATCTTTGATAACAGGTACGGCAAGCGATCCGGCTACCGGGACCGGAGTTGTAACTGTACAAGTGAGCTACAAGAGATTCTCGGATACCAAATACTGGAACGGTGGAGCATGGGATACGCCGCAAGTATGGCTAAATGCCACCGGGACGGCTAACTGGTCCTGGGAAATTCCGACACCGGCAAGCGGGGTTACCTATCTTGCGCAATCTAAAGCTATAGATGCTGCATTAAACGAAGAGAGTTTCGGAGATGGTAACAGCTTCCTCTTTGATAATCAGGCCCCCGGTTCAATCATAACCGTCCCTGTAAGCGGAAATTACTACGGCGCTTTGGGGACTATAACCGGTACTGCTTCTGATACGGGAAGTTCCGGAGTGAGCAATATAAAATTAAAAATTAAAAATATGAGCAGTACCCTGTGGTGGGACGGAGATTCATGGGAAGGTTCAGATCCTGGCTTTACTCTTTCTGCAACCGGAACGTCGAATTGGAGTTATCCTGCAGCCAGCTGGACGACGAACAAAATATATATTATACAATCCCAGGCGACGGATAATACCGGAACTGCAGAAACTGCCGGCGCGGGAAATACCTTTACCTTTGATGACCAGGTGCCTACTTCGACTGTAGTCCTTCCGCAGCCCTCAACCTCGTACAGCAGTCTGGCGGTAATAACCGGTACGGCATCCGACACGGGTTCTGCAGTCTCTACAGTGCAGCTTAATATAAAAAGAACGACTGATAACTATGTCTGGTCCGGAACCACCTGGGTGACCGGTACGTTAAACTGGGTGACCGCGACAGGTACTTCCAACTGGTCTTATGCTGATGCTACGTGGGACACCGCGAATAATTATACAATTGAAGTAAAAGCTATCGACTCCTCAAACCCGAAAAATGCGCAGAGTTCGTATACTACAGTTAACTTCAGCTTTGATAATGTAATTCCGAATTTTGGCACGGTAACGCCTGTCTCGGAATCAAAAGTAAATGCCACAGGCAGGGTTGTAGGATGGACAAACAGCGAAGGTCTGTATTCAATGACTATCCGGTTCAATTACATATCCGGCCCTGCGGATGCAAGCGCGCCGCATATTCTGACGGTGACTGGTTCGAAACTTAATGCCGGCGCCCAGACGTACGACCTGTATAGTTTTGGCCATACCCTGGTGGAAGGCACGACATATAATATAGTGCTGAATGCGAATGATAACGCAACTCCTGCAAATGCCGCAACAACG
>MFGV01000044.1 GCA_001778375.1 Candidatus Firestonebacteria bacterium RIFOXYD2_FULL_39_29 | reverse complement strand
AGCCAGCCATTCTAAGAGGTATTTTAACAAACTTTTCTACAAAATGCTGAAAAATAAAGCATTTTAGGAAAATATTTTAACAAAGGACAGATATAAGTGAGGATAATGTTTGTCGGTTTTAAGAGCATGATCCCCACCCTATCCCTCCCCTTATGATAAAGGAGAGGGAAATACATGGTAAGGAGAGTATAACAATGACGGATTGTTCTTGCGGCGGCGGTGTAAAGAGTTACCTGATATATTCCTGTTCGGGAGCTTGTGATACAGCAGAGATATCTGACCTGGCGGCAAGGAAACTCAGGGCTTCAGGTGTTGGCAAGATGTACTGTCTTGCGGGAATAGGTGCTAACCTGCCGAACTTTATTGAACAGGCAAAAGGCGCGGATTTAAATATCGTTATAGACGGGTGTTCAGTCAACTGCGGCCAGAAGATATTTGAAGGTAAAGGTGCGAAGACAAAGTGTTTTACCGTGACTGATTTTGGAATGGAAAAGGGAAAGTCCCCGGTAACTCCTGAGAATATAAAGAAAGTTGTGGATGGAGTGAAGAAAAGAATAGGATGCCAGGGCAGATGCTGAGAGGCATAATGTTTAGAATTTGGTATAGGAGGATATTGTGAAAAAATTGATAATACTTGCTGCTATTTTTTGTGTTCCATTCATCTCATTGGCGCAGGAAGTCAAGCCGCAGGATAAAGAATGGGTTTATGTTTCCGAAACATCGGCTGTTGTTTATTTCTGGACGGACGAACCTGTAGGTTCTTATGTTGAATACGGCTCAAATAAAACAAAATTAGATCAAAAGACCGAGAAAACAAAAATGAGCAGAAAAGGACACCTGTATATATTGTCCGATTTGAAAAAAAATGCAGTGACATATTACAGATTAGTTACTATTCTTGACAATAAAGAAACCAAAGGAACGGATAAAGAGCTTAAAACGAAAAATATTACAAAAGCGGTTTATATTGACGGAGATTCAACCGGAACGATTGCGCTTGATAAGGCTGATACTACATATGTGTTAACTAAAGATATAGATGTGTCAGGCGGGGCTTTCAGGATAAAAGCCGGCGGGGTGACTTTAGATCTTGGAGGTCATACCGTAAGCTATGGAAGCGGCTCGGGGATTTACATTGAGAAATCCGGAACAAATGTAAAAATTATCAATGGGGTTATTAAACAAAAAAGCGAGGGGAAAGAGCATGCAATAGATATTTACGGCAACAATCCTGAGATCTCGGGATTAATTATTGAAACAATAGGTGATAGTAATCAGGCGCTTTCCACATATCCTAATGAAGACCCGATGAATGATTATACAGGCGGTTTTATCCATCATAATAAGATATCTGATAATTCCAAATTTGGTATAAAAAAATGGGATAGATGGAATTATGAGTCGTGTCTGTATCTCGCGGGGCCGGAAACAAAAATAAATTATAATATTATTACTGGTTTTTACAGATTGATTGTGGTTGTTCAGGGGCGCGGCATGTCGGACACGGGCGGCGGAGAGATTGCTTATAACGATTTATATTTAAATTCAGGAACATATTTTTCGGACGCTTTAACGATAGAGTACAGGTGCGCGCAGGTTCATCATAATTATATTTTTGCAGAAGGTATCTCTCCGAGTGGTATTATGCTTGGAGGTCAGGCTAACAGAAAGACAGCAGGAACAGGCGGAAGATATGCGAATGTCTACTCTAATGTCATTAAAATTAATGCAAACAAAGAAGATAAAAGTCTGATTTTTGATTCTTATAATAAGTTCCTTTTCGAAATGGGGATGGGTATTACAGTGTCATCAGGGAGTTACGGGCATAGAATATATGATAATGAGATAACTGTTGAGTCTGATAAATACGATGTTTGCGGTATGAGGGTTGTTAATATTATGTTCGAGGACGGTGATACAAAAATATACAAAAACAAAATAACCGCTACAATTAAAGGCAAAGGAAGAGCAATATGCATTGCTGCAACGGGCGGCTGCGTGTCCGAGACAGTTATTTTCAGTGAGAACATATTGATAAGCAATTCCTGTAATATTGCCGTAGGAGATCTAAAACACGTCAGACCGGGAAAAGGAGAGCAGGACGGCTGCAGAAATGCTAAATTTATCGCTAATACAATAATAAAACTGAGTAATATGCCGAATTATAAGACGATCCGGTGCGGTTATGATACTATTGATACAAACGCAATATTCATAGATAATAAGTTCGAAGGAGGTGCCGGCCCTGAAAATATTTTGTGGGACGGGACAGGGGACCGGAAACTGCTGTTCGGAAAAAGAGTACTTGTTACGGTAAAAAATGAGAAAGGAACTCCGGTAAGGGGAGTTAAAATATCAACTAAAATTGATAATCCGAAATGGGAAGTATACGGAGGGTATACGACAGTTAACGGAATTTTGGAAATAGCCGTTATTGATAATGTTATTTCGCCGAAAGGCAAGTCAGCTGTGCCCTCAGATACTATATTTGTCGTAGCGGAAGATTATGAAATTGCGAAGGTTGCCGCAGGAACAGATAAAAAAACTCTTGATATTGTAATGAAACCGGGATATCCGGATCCTGAAGAAATAATTAAAGGATACAGGGAAAAAACCAGTGACATAAGGGCTCCTGAAGGAGATTGGGATTGGTTTCACGCAAATCTAAAAACAGTGTATGAAGAGGGAAAATATGAAGGAGTTACTTCCTGCGCCTTTTACTGGCAGACTGACGGAAGAGCCTGGGGTTACGTAGAGTACGGTCCGGATAAAAAATACGGCAAAAAGACCCTGCCTATTGTAAAACCTAATTTCGGGCATTTATATCATGCCAGGGGGCTTTCAGGCGGGCAAACGTATCATTATAGGCTCGTTTCAACCGGGACTGACGGCAAGAAAATAATGACGGAGGATAAGACTTTTACAACAAAAACGGATAAGGGATATAAAAAAGTACCGGAAGACGGTAAAGCAGAAATGATAACTATTAATGCGCCGGGAAGATATTTGTTAACTAAAGACCTGAAAGCCGTAATTCCCGAAAGCAATGCTATATCAATTAACAGTTCGGATGTTTACCTTGACCTTGACGGACATAATGTACTTTACGGAAATCATCCTGCGCCCGGAAAAATTTCAAGAGGCTGCGATGTAATGGAGAATTCGACCGGCGTTACGGTTGTAAACGGAAGGATATATGAAGGCCCTCATGATGCGGCTGAGTCTCACGCATTTTTCCTATGGAGAAGCAGTAAGTTTAATATCGGCTGGATGCATATGGAAATAAGGTCATTTTATACAAGCGCTTTGTCGATGGTTTATAATTGTTCGAATTTTGAAGTCCATCATAACGTAATGGTTGACAACGGACACGAGTATGCGAACAGGCATGACCAGATAAGGTTTATAGATCTCAGATTCAGCGGTGATTACGGAAAGATACATCATAATGTAGTTGTCGGCGCCAGGAATCAAGCCATAAGCGGCGGGGGAAAGAAAGATATGGAAGTCTATGACAATTGCTTTGAACTTGTCGGACATTCGACTAACTCCGCTTGTGTTGCTCTTGGTAACGCTGTGATAAGCAGAAATAAAATAATAGCAAGAGGCGAGCATCCTCATGCAGCATGGGGCGCAGCCGGATGCCAATATATTGATAACAAACTTGACGCAATGACCGACAATTGCATAAGTTATGAGTACATGGGAGCTCTTGGAGGTGTTGCGTTCAGGACAAACTACGGAAGCAGTGATAATATGGTCTGTACTGGAAATACAATGGTTGCCTGGTCAAGAGACGACGCATCACGCGATTTTAGAGGGGGAAACAGCTGGGTATTCTGGCTTGCGGACATAAACGGGCAGGAAAATGTTTTATTTAAAAACAATATTTTTGTCTCTATGGTTTACGACGGACTTACGACTAATGGACTTGCGCATTGCAGTACGTCGCCTAATATTAAATATGAGGGCAATACGGTTATATCAAATTATAGATGCGTTACTTTCGGAACGCATCGCGGTGCGGGAAGAAACAGCAGATGGTCGAATAATACTTTTATCAAATTGGGGAAAGATCCCAGATTTAAGACTTTTGGGAATGAACATAATGAAAAGTATGACGGAAATATCCTTACCGGATCAAAATTTGTCGGCGGGGCTAGTTATGATCTTAAAGGTCTTGAGACAAATTAAAAATAATTGTTCACAGGAGTCTTCATGAAGAAAATAGTTGGGTTTTTATTTTTTGTTATATTGTTGTTTTCGGGGTCTTCAGTAATTGCGCAAAGTTCGGTGAAACTGCCTAAAATGTTGGAGCTTGGGTCTGTGAGCTGTATTCCGTGTAAAATGATGGCGCCGATTGTAGAGGATTTTAGAAAGAATTACTCGGATAAGTTTACTGTGGAGTTTATAGATGTAAGTAAAGATAAAAATGCGGCTATAAAGTATAGTATCAGTGTGATACCCACACAAGTATTTTTGGATTCAAACGGTAAAGAACTTTTCCGGCATATAGGTTTTTTCCCGAAAGAGGATATTCTAAGCAAGTGGAAAGAACTGGGTTTCTCTTTTGATAAAAAGCCGGTGGTAAAGCCTGAATCGAAACCGGAGAATACTTTTAAAAGATTTGAACCTGCGCAGATAGACGGCAGAACAAAAGACGCTATCTGTTATTTGTGTGATAAGGATATTATTCCAAACAGTACGGTAGCGATAAAGACGGTTAAGGGAGCTGTAAGAGTTTGTGGTTTGCACTGTTACTATATTGTTTACTCATGCCTGACAGAAGATAAGACAGGTATTGAAGAAAAAGTTATGGTAACGGACTATAAGACAAAAGAGCAGATTTCGCTTCTTAAAGCGGTTATCCTTTATGGTATTGATGAAAAGACAGGAAGACCTTCTATTAAGACCTTTGCTGACAAGGAAGATGCTCTTGCTGAAAAGAAAGACAGTGGCGGAAATATTATCAGTGCTGAGGTATTAAAAGATAAAGAGCTTGTAAACAGATGCGGTTTTTGCGACAGATCCGTTTATCCTGAGGATGCTGCATTAGTGAAGGCGGGCGGGGTTAGCACCTATGGTTGTTGCTCTCACTGTGCTCTGGGAGTTGCGGCAAGAACAGGCAAAGATATCGAGGTTTATCAGAAAGATGCTTTGACGGGTGAGATGGTAGTCATAAAGACCCGCGATGGGAAGATAGCTTCCCTCGAACCAAAAACAGCCATTGCCTGGTTCGGCCAAAAGAAAAATATAGAAGGTAAGTTTGTCTCTGCCGGATGTTTTCATCAGGGCTTTTTTATTAACGAAGCCAATCTGAAAAAATGGGCGGATCAGAATCCTCTGGAAACAGGGGAGATGATAAGTATAGAAAAAGCTCTTGCAGACAAGATGGCTTTGAAGAAAGAACAGATAATGAAAGCCTGCAAGATAGGCGAGTGCGCGCCGAAATAAAGAAAATAGCGTCCATAAGGTCTATAATGTCTGTAAAAGTCTATAAATGTCTAAAAGATTAAAGCTTTAGATACAGGATGTACCAACTAGTTCTTGCTTTTATAGACTTTTACGGACTGTTATGGACTTTTATGGACAATTCAGAGATCTAGGAGTTATTCTTATGGACCAGTTATTCATTACACTTACGCGTGCTGTCGAAGGTTCACCTCTCATTGCGCTTTTTGCTTCCTTTGCTTGGGGAATTCTAAGCATTATCTTAAGTCCTTGCCATCTGGCGAGTCTGCCTCTTATTGTCGGGTTTATAAGCGGGCAGGGAAAGATATCCGTTAAACGGGCTTTTGTTATCTCATCAGCATTCGCAGTCGGTATACTTTTAACGATAGCTCTTATCGGTGTGATAACCGCGGCAATGGGAAGGATGCTTGGGGACACAGGACAGTACGGTAACTACATTGTAGCCGCTGTATTTTTGGTGGTCGGGCTTCATCTCCTTGGTGTTATCCCGATGCCTTTTTCAGGCCCAAAACAAGTTGGCATGAAACAAAAAGGACTACTTGCCGCATTTTTACTCGGCCTTATATTCGGTATAGCTCTCGGCCCATGCACCTTTGCTTACATGGCCCCTGTTCTTGCTGTTACGATGAAGACCGCTTCGACACAACTTGTATATTCCATAGCACTTTTACTTGCATATGGCATCGGTCATTGTGCCGTTATCGTTTTAGCGGGAACCTTTAGCGAGGTTGTCCAAAGGTATCTGGACTGGAACGAAAAGTCCAAAGGCGCCGTGATAGTAAAAAAGATATGCGGCGTTCTGGTGATACTGGGAGGCATTTATTTGATTATGAAATGATCAAAGATGTTTGGATGTTTAGATGGTTGTCCGCCAATTATATAGGACGGATTTTTCGAAGAGATGATTGGAGAAGAGATAATTGCTGATAACCAGACACTGGTAGTTGACTTTTCAGATTTTAAGGTATCGTTAGTGAAATCCGATATATAATTGCTCCAAATCCGGCTAATATTTTGCTTGACAATGTATAGGGAGGGGGGTATTCTATTATTGTCAAGTGGAGGGCGAAAAACATGAAAGAAAGACGAAAAGAGACACTTATTCATATTAAACGAATACAAGGTCAAATAGATACACTTGTGAAATATATTGAACAGGAAAAAACCTGTTTGGATATAGCTATGCTTACAACTTCTATTGCAAAATCATTTGACACTTTAAGATTTAGAACCCTTGAAGGGTTTATTATCAATCATATCCTTGAAGGAAAGGGTGTCTCAAAAGAAAAACGTATAAAGAAGCTGAATTCTCTGATTTCGCTGTATAAAAAATAGCAAACTGTGTTTTGCAGGGAAAAGGTACATGATGAAAATTGCAGGTAAAATCAAAATACTGTCCGTAATGCTGTTGACCAATGTAATATTTTCTGTTAACAGTTATTGTGAAGAAAAAACATTAGCTCTTGAGGAATGCCTGAGTGCTGCTGATAAGAGTAATTTTGAACTGACATCCCAGCAATACAGGATAAAAGAAACTAATTCTAAATATAATCAGGAAGTAAGCAATTTATTGCCGCAGATTGATGCCAGTTTAAGTTATTTAAGGTATGACTGGCAATTACCGAGCAAGAAGGCCTTGTTTGGCTCCTCTTTGGATGATTATTATGCGGATATATCTCTAAAGCAGATCTTGTATGGGGGCGGGAAGTACATTGCAAGAATAGACTCCTCTCGATCCGCGCTGGCGGCAGAGAAAGATAAGTATGAACAAACAAAAAGCACTGTCTATTTGTCGGTAAAAAAATCGTACTATGAGCAAGTGCGCGCACAATTTGCCTTAAAGACCCAGAATAAGCTGTTTGAAAAGTTAAATGATCAATTTAAAGTTGCCCGGTTGCTATATAACAGCGGTAAGACGACTAATCTGGATGTTTTACGGATTCAGACCCAGCTTGCAGCCGCAGAAGATACAATAGATAATCTCAGGAATCTGGTGTATACGAAATCATTGTTATTAGGCCAGGTGATGGGAAAAAATGAGCCGGTCAACGCGTCTGTCGATCTGCCGGAAATAAGAGAAAATATTAAAATACATACAACCTGTCTTGATAATGAGTTTAAAAACAATCCGGAATTGAAATATGCGGATAATTTGGTAAAGAAATCGGAATACGATATAACTGTTGAATCGGGAGAAATGTTTCCGACTGTGTTTCTTAGAGCTAATTATTCATGGGAGGATCAAACATTCTTCCCGGGAAACTCCAATTGGTATGTTGGTTTAGGTTTGAGTCTGCCGATCTACCATGGAGGAGCTATTGCTTCAAAAATAGAACAGGCAGCGTACAGAAATAAACAGCTTGTTGAAGCGCAAAAACAACTGAAGTTAGGACTTTCTGTAAGGTTTCAGTCAGCAAGAGCAACGGTCATTGATAAGACAAACCGCTTAAAAACAACTAAGAAGGTTCTTGATCTTTCAAGGGAGGCCTTAATTGCCGCTGAATTAAGATATAACTCGGGAAAAACAACTGCTACAGAATTGCTCGATGCTCAGACCGTGTGGCTGAATTCCGAGTTGAGTTATTTTAACAATATTGTTGATGTTATAATTTCGTTGGCGGAAATAGAAAATATCTGCCCTGACGCAATTGCCTCGGAGGTCGTAAAATGAGAAAGCCAATCAGTATTTTCCTGCTAATAATTGTAGTTTTATCAGCCTGCGCGAAAAAAGAACAGCCAAAGGAAAAGGTATTTCCTGTTAAAGTCGTAACTTTAACGCCAAAAGCAATCTCTTCTACAATAATACTTGCAGGTACTGTAGGCTCAAAAGCATATTCCCTGGTGAGCGCTCCGGTAGAAGGCAGCATTTTCAGGTTGAATATTGTCGAAGGCGATAATGTCAATTCAGGAAAAATATTACTTTATATCATGCCGGTTGACCAGCAAAATATATTGGGGCAGGCACAAGCGGATTATGAACAAATAAAAACGGACTTGGAAAAAACCCCGGAGCAAAATAGAAATGAACTGGCAGAAAAGCTCAAAGAAGCCCTGGAGCGACTGGAATCGGCAAAAAAACTTTATAAGCCGATCCCTGTGGTCAGCCCTATCGCAGGTACAATTATCTCAAAAAGTATTGAAGTCGGGAGTAATGTTTCAACAAAACAGGCGTTAATTGAGATTGCAGACCTGAAGCAGTTGATAATCAAATCAGCCGTATCGGAAGAATATATTTCTAAAATACAAATAGGTCAAAATGTTAAAGTCAAAATACATTCACTGGGAGATGGTTTTCTTTCCGGGAAAATATCTGTTATTACCCCGGGAATAAGGACCGAAAGCAGGACTGCGGATATAGAAGTGTCAATTCCGCAGGAAACGAGAGTACGGCCGGGGATGACTGCCTTAATTGAAATAACCGTGGAGCAAAAACAAAATACGCTGATAGTTCCCCAGGATATATTAATTGTAAAGCCTAACGGAGATAAGTTTGTGTTTGTTTCGGAAAATGATACGGCAAAAATGATCAAAGTTGCGACCGGTATTGAGTCAAATACGGAAATAGAAATAATATCAGGGCTGAACAATGGAGATAAAGTAATAACAATGGGGCAGGAAAACCTTAAAGACGGGGCAAAAGTTAAACTTCCCGAAGTAATCAAGCCTGTAAAGGGAGAAGGTAAGAGCAAGTGAAAATAACAGAGCTTTCAATAAAAAAACCGATTTCAATATTTATCCTGATGGTTGCTGTGTTGGTTGTCGGCGTAATGTCTTTTATTCAGCTTCCTACAAATCTGCTTCCCAACATTACATATCCTATGGTGAAAGTTTATATTACCTGGCGCGGCGCTACCCCGGAAGAAATTGAAGACAATATTGCCGATGTGGTAGAAAAAAAAATGGCGACTGTGGATAATCTGGATTATCTTGATGTACAGTGTACGGAAGGCCTTTACACACTGCTGGTTTACTTTAAGTATGATGCCGACAGAGATGTCGCTTATCAGGATGTCCTTGCAAAGATGGGCTTGGTAAAGAAAGATCTGCCAAAAGATGCTGATGAGCCTTTGATATTTAAAGCGGATCCTTCTCAATTACCGGTGATGGACCTTATTATTACTTCAGAGGAGCAGGATATTATAAAGCTTCGTACCTGGGTTGAAAATTATCTTCAAACGCAGTTTGCTTCAGTATCTGGGAGCGCGGGCTCAGAGGTTTCAGGAGGAGCAAAAAGGGAAATTCGTGTTTACCTGGATCCTCATAAAATACAGGTTTTAGGGATTTCTCTTGATAAGATAGCGCAGAGGCTGAAAGAGGAGAACCTGGAAATGGCCGGCGGGCGGGTAACAACCGAAAGGAAGGAATTCACTGTCAGAACGCTGGCGGACTATAAGAATGTGAATGAAATAAAAAATGTAATTGTCGTTCCTGATAAAAACGGCAGAACTATTTATCTGAAAGATATCGCAGAAATTAAAGATACCAGTGATATTCAGAGAGTCATTACAAGGTTAAATAGAAAAGAAGGTGTAAAACTCTCGATTTTCAAGCAGGCAGAAGCAAATACCATCGAAGTGGAAAAGAATGTGCAGAAAAAGCTTAAAGAGTTGAAAGCTGTACTGCCTGCAGGTATAAAAATAGGCGTTATCTACAATCAGGCAACATATATTCAAGCCGCTAATAACGGTGTCCGTGATGCCGTGTTGATAGCAGCGTTATTGGTTATCTTTGTAACCTGGTTTTTTCTCGGCAGTTGGCGGCGAGTTCTGATCGTTGTAACGGCTATGCCGCTATCACTGCTTATGACATTTTTTGCAATGAAAATGCTCGGTTTTTCATTGAACATATTTTCGCTTGGGGCTCTTGTTCTGGCCATTACCATAATACTTGATGATGCAGTTGTAGTACTTGAGAATGTTACGAGGCTGCAGGAAGAGAAGGATGCCAACGCAGTCATAAAGGGAACTAACGAAGTCGGAACTGCGTTAACGTATGTGACGCTGACCTTCATGGTGTTATTTATGCCGTTTCTGTTGGTATCCGGGCTTGTTTCTCTTTTATTCCATGAGCTGATAATTATAATTGCAATAGCCATTGGAAGTTCAAGAATAGTCTCTTTTACGGTTACGCCTATGCTGGCAAAGTATTTTGAAAAAGCAGAGAACGAAAAGATCACGATAGGAGATAAATTACTTGAAGGATTAAAGAGTAATTATCGTAAGTCACTTAATTGGATTCTTAATAGAAAAATCTTGGTAATAACTTTTACAGGTGTTCTTTTTGTCTTAGGTTTATTTTTCCTTGCAAAGATCGGTTCTGAGTTTTTGCCACAGGCGGACGACGGCATGATAACCGTAAAGGTAAAAATGCCGACCGGTATTGCCGTAAATGAAACAGGGAAGGTATTGACAAATATTGAAAATACAGTCAAGGAACTGCCATTTGTAGAAAGTTATTCGACTCTTGCGGGGGGAAGGATCTGGGGGCTGGTAACTTATGAGATAGCAAATGAAGGCGAAGTAAATATACAGCTTGCGCCAAAAGCAAAACGAAACATTAGCACTGATAAGTTCGTCAGTAAGTATGCCGAAGAAATACAGAAAGGTGTTAAGTATCCCGGGGCAAAAGTTAAGATATTTCACTCAAAAATGAAGGGGATAATGCAAACAGGCGATTTTGATGTTGAAATAGAGCTTTACTCGCCTAAAACTGCTTCTTTGCTTGAGATGCACGCGACAGCCGGAAATCTGATAAGTCAGATTAAGGATGTGCAGGGAATAGCAAATCTGGATATTTCCATTGATGTAACAAAACCCGAGTATCAATTGTATCTTAACAGGGGAAAACTTGCCGATCTCAACCTCAGCGCAACGCAGGTGGCGAACACAATAAAAACGCTTGTTGACGGGCAGGTGGTAACTTCATTTAAAGAAGAAGGTTATTATTATCCGATACGCATTGTAATGAATGAGGAATACTTTCGAGGGAAAGAGGATGTCGGCAATATTCCGCTTTTTAACAAAAACGGTCTCATTTATCTCCGTGATGTGGGAACTCTGTCTCACATGGTTGGCCCGGTTGAGATAGACCGCAAAAATCAGATGAGATTAATTAAAGTTACCGCTTCCGTTGTGGGCGCGAATATAGGCACTACAACGAATGCCGTGTATGCTAAAATAAAAGACGTGCAGCTGCCCCAGGGCAGTTTTATAAAAGCCGGCGGCCAGGCGCAGATGATGAAGGAGAATTTTAAAGCTCTGGGTATGATACTTGTTTTAGCTTTGTTTTTCGCCTATGTCATTCTTACGATACAATTTGAATCTCTGATCTGGCCTTTGCTGATTCTTCTGAGAATTCCGCTCTCTCTTGCCGGGATAACCGCGGCGCTCTTTTTCACCGGTACGCCTTTAGGCGTAACCGTATTGATAGGAGTGCTTATTCTATCCGGAATAGAAATAGTCCACGGCGTTGTATTGTTAACATTTATTCAACAGCTTATGGAAAAGGGCATGGCAGTAAAAGAAGCGGTAATTAACGGCGCCTTGATCAGAATGCGCCCTGTTCTTATGACTGCCTTTGTGGGAATATTAGGCCTTGTTCCCCTTGCGTTTGGACTGGGAGAAGGAACAGAATTATTGAAACCGATGGCCATTGGAGTTATCGGTGGTCTTTTGTTTTCGTTATTTTTAACTTTCTATTTCATGCCGGCGGTGCTGTTAATGATAATAAATAAGAAAAGGTAGGGCGAAAGGAAAAAGCAGTTGAGCAGTGAGTATAGAATATTGGAGGACGGAAGACGGAGAGCGGCGAACGAAGTGAAAAACAACGCTCTATTTTTAATTATTGCGTACTTTCTTTTTATTTCTTTGTTTAGTGCTTAGAATTTAAATCTTAGTTATTGCTATTATTTTGTTTCGAATTTCGAGTTTAGAGCTTTCCGCCTAAGGCGAGATCTCGCTTCAAACGGACGAATTTTGGAAGGAGTATATATGTCGAATAAATTTGTATCACAAGATGCCTGCGGCTGCGGCACCGGGGCTTCCGATTGCTGCGGCGGTCCAAAAGTTGAAAAGCATACTTCGCTTGATATCATTGGCGGTGTAGAAACAAAGGTTGGCGACATTCCTGTCGTCTCGACTAAACTTACTTTCAAAGATACTCTCGGAAGCTGGCGGATGAGATGGGGGCTTGGAAGGTATGGATATTCAATAGAACCCGGGATATATGCGGTTGGTAAACCAAAGAGTACTTCGCCTGTGTTTGTTTCGGCTAATTATAAGATGTCTTTTGACAGGTTGAGACAGCAACTGCAGCAAGGACAGAAACTACAGCAACTACAGCAAGGAAAGCAAGGACAGGGAAAAAAGAAAGAAAGAGGAGTTATAGATTCGTTTATACTGGTACTTGATACAAAGGGGATAAATGTCTGGTGTGCGGCGGGGAAGGGGACTTTTGGAACCGAAGAACTTATTAAACGCATAAAAGCGGTAAAACTTGAAAAGGTAGTTTCGCATAGACAAATAATTCTTCCCCAGCTTGGAGCGCCGGGAGTTGCAGCGCATATTGTCGCAAAGAAAACCGGATTCAAACCGGTTTATGGTCCCGTTCGGGCGAAAGATATTCCTTTGTTCATTAAAAACGGAATGAAAGCCGATGAAAAGATGAGGAGAGTTGAATTTCCTTTCAAAGAAAGATTGATCCTTACGCCCATAGAAATAATCGGCTCCTATAAGATCCTGGCAGGCGTGTTTGTGTTTTTGGCAGTGATAAATTTGTTTAAAACGGGTGGTTTGAATATTCAGAATACTCTATACGGTTTTCTCCCTTACCTTGGTTCTGCCTTAGTCGGTGCGGTATTAGTCCCGGCATTTTTACCTTGGATTCCCGGAAAGTCCTTCGCTTTTAAAGGCTGGCTTCTCGGTCTTTTATTTGTTTCAGTCATTGGAAATATTTATTTTCCCGGTCAAAGCGGTTACTTGACCTGGGTATTAATACTTCCGGCCATCTCAGCCTTCATTGCATTAAATTTCACCGGTTGTAGTACCTACACCTCTCTTTCAGGCGTAAAGAAAGAAATGAGGTGGGCAATACCGTTGATTGTACTGTCTGCGGTAGCGGGAATCATAGTGAGCTTTTTTTAATGCAGACGTTTGGAAGTACGGATGCGCGGAGGCTCAGAGGCGCAGTTAAAATAAATAATACTACAATAATGTAAGACTTTATCTCGTTCTGTCAACGGAAATTGGTAGGAGATATATTACATAGCGAGAAAAGCTTTGCTTATGTACCTTTACAGACCTTTGCAGACGTTATGGACAAAATGCTAGTGGAGGAGAACTATTATGAAATACTTAAGTAACGTATCAACCCTTAAGCTCAATTTGCACAAGTGCTCGGGCTGTGGGATGTGCTTAAAAGTCTGTCCTCACGAAGTATTCGCTGTCAGGAATAGGAAAGCAGTTATTGTTGATCTTGATTCCTGCATGGAATGCGGGGCCTGTAAAATTAACTGTTCTTTTGGTGCGCTGGAAGTAAAAAGCGGAGTCGGCTGCGCTGCGGGAATAATGCTTGGCGCCTTGCGTGGAACAGAAGCAACCTGTAATTGTAAGTAGTAGAAGCATTTGTTTTGCCTTTCCTTCTTTTTTATTGTAAAATACTGATACAGTATGATTTTCAGGGTGAAAAAGCGGGAGGAGAAAGAAAATGAGCGTGAAATTCATAACAAATCAGGAAAAAGTACTTGCCGAAGTCATTAATAACATCCTTCCGAGCACCAAAAATTGGAATGTTTTGGTTGGTTATTTTTACTTTTCAGGCTTTCAGGAAATATATGGCAATTTGAAAGAAAAACATGTAAAGATCTTGGTTGGGATGAATGCCGGTGTTGATGCGAAAAATATGATCCAGGAGTTCATCTCTTTAGGCAAAAACAATCTGACAAGAGGCGAGCAAAGAGAAGAATATTACAGCTCTTTGGTGAATATTATCAGCGAAACCAAGGATTTTGATACACTTGAAAAGCAGGAAGCTTTCAGGCTTTTCCTTGAAAAAATCAATAATGGAACTCTTGAAATAAGGAAGACGGTAGAACCGACACATGCGAAGCTTTATATTTTCGAGCACGAGGTATCTCATTCTCAAGGCGGCACCCTTCCCGGGACGATAATCACGGGCTCCAGTAACCTGACTTACAGCGGATTAAAGAAGAATTATGAAATAAATGTGATTTCTCGAGATACGACGGATTATGCTGAGTCAGTGAGGATATTCGAAGAGTTATGGAACTCCTCAATTTTGCTTGCCGACAAAGCGACTGTAGAAATATTTATGCGGGGAGTTGTGGACAAAATATTTATAGATAAACTTCCGACACCCTATGAACTTTATATCAAGGTGCTTGATGAATATTTCACGAGATACACCGAGCAGGAGATAAAGTTACCTCACGAAATAACCGAAGGGAAATACATAAACCTTAAATATCAGGAAGATGCCATCAAGCGGGCTATTGATATAATAAAAAAACATAATGGAGTGATAATAGCGGATGTTGTAGGACTGGGGAAAAGTATCATTGCTTCTGCTGTGGCTCACAATCTGGGGTTAAGAGCGGTTGTTATAGCTCCGCCGCATCTTAAGGAACAGTGGGAGGAGTATCATAATCAATTTGAGTTCTCCGCCAGGGTGTATAGCAGCGGAAAGATCGAAGAGGCGCTGGAACAGTTAAATGACGAAAAAGAAAAACTGATAATAATCGACGAAGCTCACAAATACAGAAATGAAATGACCACGGATTACGCGAACCTTCATAAGCTCTGTCAAAAAAATAAAGTAATGCTTCTTACCGCCACGCCGTTTAATAATAAACCTCAGGATGTTTTTTCCATGATAAGGTTGTTTCAGATCACCACAAGGTCTACAATTCAAACGGTAGAGAATCTTTCATACGAGTTCCGGACTCTAATAAAAGAATATAATGAGCTAAAAACAAAACAGAAAAAAGAGAGCCTGTCTCCGTCGCTTATTAAGAAGGAAATAGAAAGGATAGCGGGGAAAATCAGAGATATTATGTCCCCGGTTGTCATCAGAAGGTCGAGGCTTGATCTTGAAGCCATCGATGATTACAAAAAGGACTTAAAAGCGCAAAAAATTGAGTTCCCAAAGGTAAAACCGCCTGTCCTTCTAGAATACGAGCTGGGCGATCTTACTGGGCTTTATATCGCCACACTTGATAAGATCGAGAACAATTTTAAAGGTGCCAGATATAAACCCGCTGTCTATCTTATAGAAAAAGATAAATATGTAAGGGACGTTGCTCGGGATCTCGGAATAGATGTCAATCTCCTTAAGCAGGGGCAGGCAAACCTGGCGGATTTTATGAGGCGTCTCCTGGTAAGAAGATTCGAAAGTTCCATATGTGCTTTTAGGAAAACGCTTGGCTCAATGATAAAATCTTCGACAACCATCCTCGAATGGTATGACAGGGTAAAGAAAGTTCCTATATACAAGAAAGGGCAGATCCCTGATGTCAGCTCTCTTTTTGATTCAGAGGGCGATGATGTCTTTAAAGAGCTGGAAAGCTATATGGTTGATGAAAAGCTTGAAAAATACGAGGAAAAGGGTTTTGCGTTTGTTGACATAAAAGAGCTGAGTCCTGATTTTAAGAAATATGTACTTGCCGATATAGAGCTTCTTAAAGAGATCCTGGCTGAATGGCCGATGGAAGAGATAGCCTCGGATCCCAAGCTGAAAGGTTTTCTGGAAAAGGTCAAGAAAAGCCTGGAAAAAGACCCAAAAAGAAAGATTGTGGTTTTTACGGAGTTCTCTGACACCGCTGATTATTTATTCAAAGAATTGAAAGACACGATAAGAGTTTTTAAATACTCTTCCAAAGATTCCAGCCCTCAGAATAAGAGTGCTATTAAAAAGAACTTTGACGCGGGCATACCGGAAAAACAGCAGGAAAATAATTATGATGTACTGGTGGCTACCGATGCTATTTCAGAAGGTTTTAACCTGCATCGCGCAGGCACAATATTCAATTATGACATTCCCTATAATCCTACGAGAGTAATACAGAGGATAGGACGTATAAATAGGATAAATAAAAAAGTATTCGACGAGCTGTATATTTACAATTTCTTCCCGACTGCGACAGGCGAGAAAGAAATAAATACGAAGAAGATAACCACCCTGAAGATCTCCATGATTCATGCTCTTTTCGGGGAAGATGCCAAGGTCCTTACAAATGATGAGGAACTCCAGTCGTTCTTTAAAAAACAGTATGAAGAAGAGATAAAAGTCCAGGAAGCCCTTTCTCCGGAAGCAAAATATGAAAATATCATCAGGAACTTGAAAGCGTCAAAACCGGAGTTTATAAAAAATATCAAAGATATTACAAAACGGGTGAGAATAAAGAGAACTCAGAAAAAAGATTCCTCAGGGGTTATTGTTTTCGGCAAGAAAGGTTCGGAGTATTCTTTTAAATTTGCCGGAAGTGTTAAGGACGAAGCCTTTGCCCTCCCTGTGGCGGAAGCGCTGAAACTTTTTGAAGCCGCCGCAAGCGAAAAATCAGAAAAAGTCTCAAAGGAGTTTTACCCTGTTTATGAAAAGATTTACGAAAATCTATTTACGAAACGCTCGGAAATACACATGGATAAGGGCAAAAGGGATGCCATAGAAAAGATAAGCTCCTTGATAAATAAAGTACCGGCAGAAAAAGATTACCTTGAAGACCTGAAATATGTGATGAAAGACCTGGACTCTCTGCCGAACAGGTTCATGAAAGAGATAAGAGCTATAGAAGACAAAGACATTGAAAACGGCATAAAAGCCCTGAAAAAACAGGTTCCCCAAAGCTACCTTATGAGCATAAGAGCACGGGAAAAAAGTGTGGACGAGGGGAAGGAAACCCTGATACTGTCAGAGGAATTGATATAAAACTCCTCAACAAGACAGGGTCAGAGCCTGTAGTTGCTTGATTTATCAAGCTTTTGTTGAATGAGCAAGTCGGTGAGCAAGATAGTGCGCAAGTCAAAAGCGTTCTGTAAGGAAACAGAAATATAGAAGATGTTAAAGGGAATGTGTATGAAATATAAAATATTTGTTAGTGGAGTACAAAAAGAGCTAAAAGAAGAAAGACACTCTATAAAGCATTTTATTGAAAATAATGCGTTGCTGAGTGAGCATTTTAGCGTTTATCTGTTTGAAAAAGATAATCCTTCAATGAGTAAATCCCCTGAAACCGCCTATATTCAAAAGGTTGGTGATTCTGATATTTATTTGGGTATGATAGGTTATGAATATGGAAATGCAAAAGGAAAAGAATTGTCAGCAACAGAGAAAGAATACAGAAAAGCTGTTGATTTAAACAAGGAAATTCTCTTCTATATAAAAGGACAGAATAGCCGCAATGATTTAAAAAGAGATAAAAGAACACAAAATTTAATAAAGGAAATACGTGATTCAAGTAAAGGGTATTGCTGTAACAGGTTCAATAGTATTGAGGAATTGCAAAACCAGGTACAGGATAGTCTGATCCTGTTCTTAAAAGAAAAGGGTGTTATCAGGAAAACAACTTTTGAAAAAGTAGAATGCGAGGAATCAGACTTTAACGATATTGATACGGATAAAATAAAATGGTTTTTAAAACAGGCAAAAAAAGTAAGAAAGTATTCTCTTGATGTTAATTCGGACGTGAAAACTGTTTTGACGCATCTGAATATTCTGCAGGGCGGCAATTTAACTAATGCTGCAATCCTGCTTTTTGGGAAAGACCCGCAAAAATATTTGCCTCAAGCTCAAATAAAATGTCTGTATGTTTCGGGTGTGGAAATTAAAAAACCTTTTAAATCATTCCAGCCTTACGGCGGAAATCTGTTTAACCAGATAGATAAAGCAACAATATTTGTTATGGATTCCGTTAGAAATGCTCTTGTTCAGCAGAAAGGCACGGTACAGGTTAAAAGAGTAAGTGAGATACCCGAGTTTGTGATTCATGAGGCCATAGTTAATGCGATTGCTCATCGTGACTATAATTCATCGGCAGGTGTTCATGTTAATGTGTTTGCCGATAGAATTGAAATATCGAACTCTGGGAGCCTTCCTTCGCAGTTATCGTTGGATGATTTAAAGGTGCCTCATTCTTCTTTTGCCACGAACCCGCTTATTGCTAACGTTCTATATCTCTCGGATTATATTCAAGGGGCTGGTTCTGGTACGATAGAAATGATAGAGCAATCCAAAAAAGCAGGTTTACCTGAACCTGTATTTGAACTTAAAAGGAACGTGGAGTTTAAAGCCATTATCCCAAGAGATATTCTGACTGAAAAAACAATGAATGAACTTGATTTAAATGAGAGACAGAAACTAGCAGTAAAATATTTAAAGGAAAACGGAAAAATATCTAATGACAAATACAAAGAGCTCTGCAGTACAACAAAAAGAACTGCATCTAGAGATCTTGCGGATTTATTAAAAAAAGGAGTTTTAGAAAAAATAGGAACAACAGGAAAAGGCACATTATATATTGTCAGATCAATGGGGTCACAAAGGGGACAAAGAGGACAAATCGGAAAGGGGACATAAAGGGGACAAAGGGGACATTTATGGGGCATTGAGAAAAGCTGTATTTGGAACCAAGTAGGAACTAAGTTAGGTTAAACCTGACGTGAATCTGTCATTTGGAAGGAAATTTATAAATTTTGTCATCCTCGAGTGCTTTTATCGGGGATCAAGTTTCTTGTTTTGCTTTTAATAGGAGCTTAAATGTCCATAGATTTTAAAAAGAAATACGACAGAACCGAGTATAAAGAATTCTTCCGGGATGGACTCCTGCCTGACGATTATACGGAAAGCAGGGATGAGGATATAACCCGTCCGCACAGTTATAGTTATATTAAAAATGTTGTCAAACTCGGCGAGTACAAGCCCTGGGACCTTAAGGTCTATGAGATAGAACACGAGTCAGAGAACGACCCGAGAGTTTCGCTTTCAAAAGAAACCTTTAAGATGATGATATCTTATGGGGTTGAAAATGCCCTTGTAATATTTACATCAAGAAATTCCGACAATTTCAGACTTTCACTTGTTACGATTAACCTCAAATTTGAAGAAGGAACAAAAATAGTCAGAGAGTTTTCAAACCCGAGGCGCTTATCGTTCTTTCTTGGACCGGATGCAAAACCAAAAACTCCTAAGCAGTTTCTGACAGGCAGGGAAAAACCAAAAACTTTTAACGAATTGCTAAAAAGATTTTCAATAGAAGCAGTTACTGATGAGTTTTATAATGAATTTTCACCAAAATTTGATAATATTGCAGAATCTGTAAAGAAAAGTTCTAAAGTTAATGTTTCTGAAGAGATTGCAAAAGATTTTGCCCTGCTATTTGTTATTCGTGTGATTTTTATAGGTTTTCTACAAAAGAAGAGATGGATTGGGGGCGATCAGGAATTTTCGCAGAATTTTTGGAATGAATACAAGGAAAAGCACTATGGAAAAGATCAATTTTATGATAAATGGCTCAAAGCCCTGTTTTTCGAATCCCTAAACAGCCCTCCAAGAGCCTTGATAAAATATAAAAATCCGGATTTCTCAAAAAAGACAAAAGAAGCTCTTGAAAAAGCTCCATATCTAAACGGGGGTTTGTTTCAGGAAAAAACAGGCATAGATGACATTGGATTATCTATAAGTGACAAACATATAGAGGAGTTCTTTAATTTTCTTTTTGAATACAATTTTACCATAGAAGAAAACACTCTCTATGATAAGAATCTTGAATTAAACCCGGAATTCCTGGGAATAATATTTGAACGGCTTGTAAATAAGTCCGACGGTGCGGTCTATACACCTAGGACGGAAGTGGATTTTATGTGCCGGATTTCCCTTGTGAAGTGGCTTGAAAAGAATAATGCTACGCAAATTGACAAAAAAGACCTGTATGAACTATTTTTTATGGAAATAGGACCCGGTGACAAACTTGATATTGATCAAAAATACGGAAGTTTTTCTAAAAGGCAGATAGACGATCTTTTGAATATGATAGAAAATGTGACGATATGCGACCCTGCTGCCGGGTCAGGTGCTTTTCCTGTCGGAATGCTTCAGGTTATTGACGAAGTAGAATGTGTGCTTAGAGAAATGAAAGGGAAAGAAAAAGCCTGTATTTCGTCTTTTGACAGAAAGAAAAGGATAATTGGCAGATCGCTTTATGGCGTAGAGGTAAAACCGTGGGCTGTGTGGATTTGCCAGCTTCGCCTCTGGATAACACTGTTTATTGAGGCCTCTGAAGATATGCGCTTGTCTATTGAACCGATACTTCCAAGTCTGGATTTTAAGATTGGTTGCGGGGACTCGTTAGTGCAAATGGTGGGTAGTAAATTGTATCCGGTTTCAGAGAAGATAAACCTTTCTTCCGGCCTAAAGAGGAAAATTACCGAGTTGGCTCATGACAAGATAGATTATTACGACAACAAAAAAAAAGACAAAGATATGATTTCACATAATGAAGATATAATTTTTCTTGAAATGCTTGAGGAGGAAATCAGTGAAAAAGAAAAAAATATCAGACAGTATGAAATCCGTGAGATAAAATATACAGGAGCACTCTCGGCAGAATTGAATGAGCCTGAACAAAATACGCTGCCGCTGAATGCGCTGAAAATCTCTGAACTAAAGAAGCAGATAGAAGAACTTAAAGAAGAAAGAAAAAGCCTTATGAAAAACCATCCTTTAATATGGAGTATAGAATTTCCTGAGATATTCTTTGAAAAAGGCGGTTTTGATATTGTTATCGGGAATCCTCCGTATGTAAGGCAGGAAAAGATAGAAGATCCGACCGGAAGGATAGTTGATAAGAAAGAGTACAAGAATAGATTGCAAGAAATGGTAAGATTGGATTTTCCGAAAGCGTTTCCGCCAAAGAAAAAAATAAATGCACAATCAGACCTGTATTCATATTTCTATATAAGGTCCTTGCGTTTGCTGAATGAAAAAGGCGTTCATACTTTTATCTGTTCAAATTCCTGGCTGGATGTCGGTTACGGCGTTTGGCTTCAGGAATTTCTACTTGATAACGCAAGGGTTCATTTTATCTTTGACAATCACGCTAAAAGAAGTTTTGCAAGTGCCGATGTAAACACTATTATTTCAGTAATTGATGCGCCGATTAAAAAGCCGAACCAAAATGCTCTGGCAAAATTTGTTGCATTTAAAAAGCCGTTTGAAGAAGTCATTTACACGGAAAAACTCCTTGAACTAGAAAATGCCGACAAAATAGTTAAAACCGAAGATTTTAGAGTATTCCCAAAATCCATTATTGAGCTAAAACAAGAAGGTTGGGATTATAGTGATGAAGAGGATGATGAAGACTTTACGGAGAGCATGGTAGCAGAAAACAGGCAAAATTACGGTTTCAGTATAGGAAAATATATTGGTCAAAAATGGGGTGGAATATTTCTGAGAGCTCCAGATATTTACTTTAAAATATTAGAAAAGGGAAAAGGCAAGTTGGTTAAATTAGGAGATGTTGCTGATGTTAAATTCGGAATTAAGACCGGATGCAATGAGTTTTTTTACCTTGATGAAACAATGATTGAGAAGTGGAAAATTGAAACGGAATTTCTAAAGCCTGTTATAAAAAGCCCTAAGGAATGCAGGTCTATATTAATAGACACGAATGATTTGAAGTTCAAAGTATTTTTGTGTAATAAAACAAAAGCTGAGCTTAAAGGCAAAAACGCCTTAAAATACATCGAATGGGGTGAGAAACAAAAAACAGAGGATGGAGTTTTATGGAAAGATGTTCCAAGCGTAAGCGGAAGAAAATATTGGTGGCATATTGATTATCAGAGTGGAAATATATTTTGGGGAAAAGAAATCAGGGAAAGATTAGCGACATATATTTCGACAAATCCTATCGCTGCAGATTGCAGATTGTATTATGCAACGGCTGATTTAGCTGTAAGATTAATAACGAATTCAACATTTTGCTATTTTTTTGGAGAAGTAATGAAAAGGGATTTGGGCGGTGGGGGTGGACCTCGTAGCTTGATGGTCTATGAGGTTTATGATTCACTAGTTTTAGATCCCAAGATCTTAAGAGAAATTGATAAAAACAAGTTTAGTGACTTATTGAAACGTGAAATAAAATCAGTTTTTGAGGAATGTGGAATAGATCCTAAAAAAGAAATTAGAGATCAAAAACCAAATCCTTTGCCCGACAGAAAAATGCTTGATGAAATTGTATATAATTCGCTCGATTTAAATCAAGATGAACGTAATGAGGTTTACTGGTCAGTTTGTGAACTCGTTAAGAACCGTCTTTCCAAAGCTGGAAGTGTATGAAGAAAGTATTTTTTGATACAAATGTTTTTAATAGATTATTCGATGATAATAAAATATTTGAGAAAGTCATTTCGCTTAAAGAAAATGGCAAGGTTGAGATATATTCTAGTACAGAGGTTTTTGAACAGTTAATTCATACATATGACGTAAATCCAGACAGAGCAAAAGGGCTTTGCATCAAATTCTCACAACTAGTGGATAAAGATAAAATAGTTATGGGCAGATTGTTTTTGCTCTTGATGGAATTAATGCATTTTAAGCACGGTAAAGGTAACCCGAGCATAATTCTTTCCGGCAAATACAAAGATGAATTTCTTGAAGTGTTGAAGAAGTCCACAGAAACGCCACCTGATAACATGGAAGAGTTTAAGAAATTGCTTGATGAACGGAAAAAGAAGAATTTTAATGGCTTAAGAGGTGTTGCAAAAGAAAGAAAACAATATTTTGACGATAAAATTAAAGCAGAACTAGGGAACTACGAGACATTCTATAAAAGGTGCAATGAATTAGGGGCAATAAAAGAGGCATTAATTCAATATTTTGAAAATCTGTTGAATAAAAAGATTGTATCCGAAGTTGAACTAGGTGATAAAGATGATCTTGCTGTAAAAACAGAGGCAGCGATAGATAAGCTTTCGCATTTTAAATGTGCGACATCTTTACATGTGGCATTGGCATACAGATATAGCATAGAAGGGAAGAAGGCAAAACATGGGGATTTGGAGGATTTAGGAATAATAATAGCTGCTTCGACACTGGATGTTTTTGTCAGCGATGATGAAGGCGCAAGAGAAATGTTTAGAACATTGTTTCCTCAAAAAAATGTTTATTCTACAATAGAATTTATAAAAGAATATTAGTAAATTAAAGACTCAGCGTTTCAGAAATTATTTAGTTGAAAAGGAACAAGGTGAGTCAAGGAGATCTTTTGGAGCTGCGATATGAAAAAGCCATAAAGGATAGACAAGCTTTCATTGAAAAAATACTGATATCAAAATCTAATAAAAAAATTATTGTAGCCGGCCCCGGAACGGGAAAAACATACCTTTTTAAGAAAATATTGAAAGGCAAGAATAATACACTAACTCTGACATTTGTAAATGCTCTTGTCGAAGATTTGTCTTTGGAGCTCTGTGGAATCTCGGAAGTGAAAACATTGCATAGTTTTGCGCTTAGCATTTTCAAAAAAAATATTAATAATGAAGCAAGAATATTTCCAAAACTTTCAGAAGTTATTAAACAGGATGCAGCGGTTTTGTTAGATAAGAATATTGATTTTGATTATATATTTCATAATATGGATGATACAAACGAACATGTTAAATTCTACATGGAAAGAAGAGAATATTATCATGATTATTATGGATATTCCGATATCATCTATCAGATAGTTAAGCATTTAGAAAATACAAGTAAAGATATTCCAATCTATGAACAAGTATTGGTTGATGAATTCCAGGATTTTAATATGCTTGAGGTATTTTTGATAGATAAGCTTGCTGAAAAAAATCCTATTCTGATTGTCGGAGATGATGACCAAGCTCTTTATGATTTCAAGTGTGCCGATAAAAAGCACATAAGACAGCGACATTGCGAACCGAACAGTGAATATGAGGCTTTTTGGCTGCCGTTTTGTTCAAGATGCACTTCTGTAATTATCAAAGCTGTAAATGATATTATTTTAATGGCGCAAAGGCAAGGTCATCTGAAAG
This sequence comes from Candidatus Firestonebacteria bacterium RIFOXYD2_FULL_39_29, assembly GCA_001778375.1. Taxonomy (NCBI): domain Bacteria; phylum Candidatus Firestoneibacteriota; species Candidatus Firestonebacteria bacterium RIFOXYD2_FULL_39_29. The sequence continues at coordinate 1,952 of MFGV01000044.1, read as the reverse complement.
GTAGGATTGCTAAAGAATATAAATATTTTGAAACAGAAAATAAAGATAAAGAAAGTAGCCAGAATCCAAAAATATTTTATAAAAACTTATTCCCGGCACAAATATCATGGTTTATTCAAAAACAAATAGAAGAAATTGCTAAAGAAGTGAAGGCGGAATTCTCAGTTTTAATTATTTCTCCATATAAAAAGCAATCTAGTCAAATTGTTGATGGTCTTAAAAAGAGATTTGGGTTTAAGAATATTAAGTCAGCCGAAGACAAAATTGAAAAAGAGCCAACCCTTTTGGATGGGCTAAAGATTTTAATGAATGATGACAAAAGTAATCTGGGTTGGAGAATAGTGCTTAAGCAACAGCTAATGAATAATGATATTGATTTTAAAGCTGTTATAAAAGAGACCAATAAGAAAGATTCAAAAAGTATTTATGATCTTATTGGAAGTAACATTAAAAAAGAAGTTAAAGCAATGTTGAAAATTCTTAAATCTATAGAAAATGATAAAGAAGTTGATAAGGCTGATATTATGGGGATTTTGGATAAATTAAATATTGATGTTTTAGAAAAAGGCAAAGAGTTATTGAGTGAGGAAATTGCCTCAAACTATCAGGGCTCAAATATACCAGGAATTAAGAGGATACCAATAAAAGCCACAACAATTCAAAGCTCAAAAGGTCTTGCGGCAGAATATGTCTTTATTACACACTTTGATGATATGTTTTATTTAGATAAAGGGCAAGTGAAAGATAAAAATATCTGCAATATTCTTGTAGCCTTAACACGAGCTAAAAAAAGAGTATATCTGATTTCAACGGATACAAAAAAGGAACCAATATTCATGAAATGGATTGATAGCCAATGTATTGACAGAAGAATTTAAAGCGATAAAAGGGACTGCGCTGGTTATTTTAACATAAACGGGACAGCGACTTTAAATTTGTCATATTATTTCAAAAAGAGTTTGAGAAGCATTTACGTGAGGGAAAATTGAATAGAAAAGAAAGAATGCAAATAGTTTTCAAATGCGGGAGAGAGTTCCTTTTTGGGCTTATTGCGAAGCATAAAGAATTGTCTGTTGATATTGTTAGTAAGCATCTTAAGAATCGAAGCTCGACATTTACTACTTTAAATTCTGCGAATAATATACTGATAAGTTCGTTGTCTAACAGAAGTATGATGAAAAACGTTATTAATTTCGCGGAAAAAGAAAAATCTCTTCAAAAAATATTATTTGGGTTTAATCCGAAAAAAATAATAAAGAAGTATGCTGATGAAGAAGAGTTATTCGAAGTTTTCAAAAGAAAGTATAATATAAGGAATGCTAAAAGCCGGAAGTGTTTATGGCGTGTTTTTGCGGGTGGAATTATATCAGGATCCAGATTTTTGGCGGCTTTCAAGAGCAGGAAGGACCTGAGTGTGTTTTTAAAGCAATTTTCATTCAATAAATATACCAAATCAGCTTTGCCTATGCTTTTAAGCGAGGAAGTAAGAGGTTTTGGAATGCCATTGGCATGCGATTTCTTACGAGAGCTTGGATATGATTATCCAAAGCCGGATGTCCATCTGATAACGATATTCAGTGAGTTAGGATTAAGCGAATCCGACAATTATTATGATGTTTACAAAGCTCTTGTTGAAATGGCCGAAATAGTTAAAACAGACGCCTTAATGGTTGATAGAGTATTTTGGCTGATAGGTTCCGGAAACTTCTTCATGGATGAAATAAATATCGGCCGCAATCGGAATAAGTTCATAAACTTTGCTAAAGCAGAGCTTAAAAGCTTAAATTAGGGACAGCGACCAATTAAAAAGAAAAGATCGGGGACAGCCCCAGAGGCGGTGCAGTCCCGCGCAGCTAATAAAATGTTTAGTCTAACAGGTGAAAGTCCTGTCTTAGCAAATTGTCCGTTCCAGCTAAGTAGATATATCTGACATAATAACCGGTAACGGTTAT
>MFGV01000043.1 GCA_001778375.1 Candidatus Firestonebacteria bacterium RIFOXYD2_FULL_39_29 | reverse complement strand
TTTAGAGGTAAAAGTTCAGATTTTTCAAGAAAGGAGGTTTTGTAACCAAGGATGCTCGCTACTTCTCAAACACAACATTTGACATTAACTCAAGGCTGATTAAATAAAAATAACCCGCCTTCATCACCTACCACAGGTTTTTATATCTCGGCGGTTAAGCCAAGACAGATAAAGACGGGCTCTTTTAACCCGCTTCATACGCTCACCTGTGGTAGGAATTTAAAGTTAAAGCGTATTTATTTAACTATTTTGTCTTTATAATCCTTTTTACACCTTCCCCTTTATCTTCTTTTTAAACTTCTTTCCAATTCTATCATAATAATAATATTTTTTCATGAATAAATTTAAACATCTTGAACACATTCCACTACTTCCCGGATACTCTGCCCTGCATATATTTTTACCACACCAGGCTCACCACAAGCACCAATAATGTTTTTTTCATAAATTCCTCTATTTGGTTTTACCCCTAATCCCTTCTAATTCATAATATGTAACAGAACCATCATTATTTACTATCTCTTTATATTTAGCTTCATAAGAACAGTATCTGGTGTTATTCTTTTTAAAGTATTTTTCCATAAAAACTTTTCCTAGCGCAGATAATTCATTATAGTAATTGCCACATGCTTTTCTATTCCTCCACCAATCTTTTAAAATAAGTTTCTTTCTACCGTGACAGATACAGCACTCATCCTTTACTATGCGTTTCATTCTAAAAATATAATGAGATCCTTTTTTATGATAATGTGCCGGACTTAAATATTTTTCTTCGTAGGCATATCCTAAACCGTTGCAAAAGTTACATTTCATCGCTCCCCCTCAATTCAGCATCTCCGGGTTTCCCGGTATGACTAACTCTAATTTACCATGTACTATAATTTTGGGAGAAAGTTACCAGCAATATCGTTATAACTTAATTCCCAAATCACATCTGCTTTTCTCCATCCGCCTAAAGCCTTATTTTCTTCTCGATTGTAAATTGTGTTATATCTAACAAAATATTGACTAGGCTGATACCACTCATCAGGAATTGGCGCATATTTATTAAGGTATTCAAAATTATCTGCATCTAATCTAAATAAGTAACTATTTGGCAATAATTCGGCTACTCTGTCTATTATTGGAGCCGATGATTCATTTTTCTTTAAATAGCCATCGCCATATAAATAAACAATTATATCTCCATAATAATAGTCGACATTTATATAAAGGAATTTTTCATTATCTATTTCTTTACCCTTTGCAATAGCGTGATAATCAAGATCATAAATACTTATTTCCAAATCTCTGGAAATATATTCGTTATACTTTTCTATTTCCTCCTTAAAAGTAGTCCAGGTTTTAACCTTAATAAATGAATCATTATAATGTTCAATCATAACTCTTATATTTTTAGGAAATTTGTTTTTTAACCTAGCAATGAAATCATCACTAACTTTAGACTTTAGTTTGATGTTATCATAAAATTTATCTTGAAACTCAATCCAAAAAGTAATTACATGTTGAAGGTGAATATTCTCATCATTCTTATTTGCAATATTTCTTACCTTGTAAAATAAGTATATGACTAAAACAATCAGAGCAAATACCAGTATTTCCATGTTTACCCCCTGATGCAGCATCTCCGGGCTTGCCGGTACTACTAACACTAATTTATCTTGTTCTTTCTGTCTCAGTCCATTATTATATCACAACTAATAATCTTATAGGCTATCCCTGTTTGTACCCTCTAGGGGAAAGCACAAGCTAATAACGAATAGCCCACAAGAGATAATTATTTCAGGGCTGCCCGCCGTTCTTCTATTCGGTAACTCAAGGGGTGAAACGAAGACAGCTGAGGAATTGCGAAGGCAGCCCGTTTATTTTATTTTTTCTCTTTTTTTTCACCCTGCAAATAAATTATACAAATTTCTATTGACCAAGTCAAGATTTAAACATAGTTAATTCTGTAGCTGAGACATTAAAGTTAATTTATCATAGCGGGCATACTGAAAGGCAAAGTAATTCAAGGGTAACTTAGTAGAATTATATCTTTTCGGTAATATTTACTTTATGTTTTTTAACAGCCCAATCAGCAATAGTTTTTAAGTTTCCCCTACAAATAGCAACACGAACAGGGGTTATCGTTTGACATGAATACCTTGCATTTCGACTATTATCATATAAATTCTTATAATCATCGTATATTTCCTGAAAGGTTTCCATTACAATAACATTTCTTATTGCATGTTCAGAATCAAAGTGATTTAACGGTTTTGGATGTGTCCTAAAATAGTTTTTCAAGTCTTCCGTATGTTTAAAATTTAAGGTCAAAGTTTTATATATAATTTTCGAGCAATTAAATATAGAGGCTTCGACCACATGTAATGAACTATAAAAACTGACCGTAATAGACCAATCATTGCAAGAACCAGCAAAATTATTAAGAAAACGTATATTGTGATTGGCTTGATTTTCGTGGGCTTTTATGTCAGGCATTCTTACAGTGCGCCTTTATAAAAATAAGGAAAATCGCTATTAAGCAACTCCTTATCTATTTTGCAATCGCGACTGTTAATGATTGAAAGATGACTCATGTAATCATATTCTTCTAACATCATGCGCTCTGTGTTTCCTAAAAGCTTTACTATCTTCATCTCATCTTTAATATCCATATTAACGACAAAGACAATTTTCACCCAAAGATTATCGGTAAATTGAGTTCGTGCTTCTTCTATTTTTATATCGGTAATTTCTTTCTTGCAAGCGTCAATAATATACTGAGTTATTTTTGTAACTTTTTGAACATAGTCTTCAATACGTTTTTTTGCAGAGATCTTAATCTCACTAATTGCTTTTTTATATCCTTCCATTTCCGCGACTTTTATTCTGTATTGAACTAGATCGTTCTTTATCTCTTCAATGCTTTTTGTTTCGGACATTGTAGAAAACCCATAAACACTGCTAGTATTTATAGGGAAATGCGTAAATTCTTTTATTTTTGCTTTTTCTAAGGTTGTCATTTTTCTCCAATGTAACGAATATCTAATAGTATTTGAATATTTTTGGTTTATCTGCCCGCACTTCGCATAGTTAATTATACAAAATACTCAGGGGTATTACAAGCAATTTTTAAATTGCTCTAAAACAATACTTAATATTCAGTTTTCTACCACAAGGAAGCCTTGATAAATTGTGCCAAATCCGTGCCATCTTGAAGTTAAAACCAGTGAAATTGAGTGAAATTCGATTAAGTTAAATATTACTAATTCCTTTGACAACAAAAGACTTTCTTTGTTTTAAAAGAATTTTCAGAAACCCCTAAAACTCATTACAAGTGAGATGCTCTACCGACTGAGCTAAGCCAGCTACTTCATATATTATAGCAAATAAATGAACTAACATTAAAGTTTGAAATATCCGGTAAAAGTGCATAAGCAGGTAACATTACTAAAGGTCTAGAATATCTTCTTCAGGTTTTTGATAAAAGGCGGTTTAACGACTCCGGCTTCCGTAATTATGCCTGCAATTAGTTCGTTAGGCGTAACATCAAAGGCAGGATTAAACACTTTTGTATCATCCGGGGCCGTCTTTACACCTTGAATTTCCGTAACTTCTTTGGATTTTCTCTCTTCAATCGGAATTAATCTTCCGGATTTTAGTTTTAAATCTATAGTTGACTTCGGAGCACAGATAAAGAAAGGTATTCTAAAGTTTTTTGCCAGTACAGCAAGCATATAAGTACCTATTTTATTTGCAGTATCCCCGTTTGCCGTAATTCTGTCAGCACCGGCAATGACACCCTTAACAAAACCTTTTGACATGATATGACATGCCATATTATCTGTAATTAATTTAAACGGTATTCCTGCACGTTTTAACTCCCAGGCGGTCAATCTGGAACCTTGAAGTAATGGTCTTGTCTCACAGGCAACTACACTTATCTTTTTTCCCTGCTTATGTGCCTCATTTAAAACACCAAAAGCAGTGCCTATACCTGCTGTTGCCAGTACTCCGGTATTACAGATCGTCATTATTGTCGAGCCTTTTTTAAAAAGTTTTGCTCCATTTTTTGCCATATGCGCATTAATGGCAATATCCTGCTTTTCAATAAGTTTTGCTTCTTTAATAAGTTCTTTTATTATTTTTTTAACATGCAATTTCTCCAGAGAAACAAGTTTTGCAGTCATCCGATCCAGCGCCCAGAAAAGATTAACGGCAGTCGGACGGCTCCTTCTTAATTCTTCTATAGCATATGCCATTTCTTTATAGAATTTAATCTTATCTTTGGCTTTGGATCTCACAGCGGCTAATGCTACCCCGTAAGCAGCTGCAACACCGATGGCAGGAGCACCGCGGACAGCGAGAGTCTTTATGCAATAGACAACTTGTTTATAATTCCTGCATTGAATATAAACCTCTTTGCCGGGTAATTTCCTTTGATCTATCATCACTACCAGGTTATTTTTCCAGGCAACCGTGGGCAGCATTAGAGTTTCACTTCCTTTACAACCAGACTCATTATTTTCGTGAGTTTCGGTTCAGCTCGGGAAGCGTTACCGATAATTTTTTCTATATTTGCAATTTCCAGATGTCCTGGTATACACATATCTGTAATTACGGAAATACCGAGGACCCTGAACCCGCAATGCCTTGCGACTATAACCTCCGGGACGGTGGACATTCCGACAGCATCGCCACCAATTGCAATTAAGAACTTGTATTCTGCTTCAGTTTCGAGATTCGGACCAATAACCCCGACATAGACTCCTTTGTGAAGTTTTATTTTATTCTCTTTAGCAATCTTTTCCGCAAGTTTCATCAACTCTACATCATAGGTCTGGAACATATCAGGCCATCTTGACCCTATTTTATCATCGTTTGGACCCGCTAAAGGATTGTCTCCGAGCAAAAGGGAGTTATGATCAGAGATCATCATTAATTCTCCGGCCTCATATTCTTTATTCAATCCTCCGGCAGCATTTGAAACCATAAGTATCTTAGCCCCGAGTTCTTTCATAACATATACAGGAAAAGTAACTTCCCTATAAGAATACCCCTCATATCTATGAAAGCGCCCCTGCATGGCTACTACTTTTTTTCCGCCCATTTCCCCCAAAATAAGTTTTCCCGCATGCGCTTCAACTGTAGATAAAGGAAACCCCTTTATATCCTTGTAATTAATCTCTGTTTTATCCGTAATTTCATTTACAAGTCCGCCAAGCCCTGTCCCAAGAATTATTGCTATATCCGGAACCATCCTGGATTGCTTCTTTATAGAAAGAACTGCCTGTTCTATTTTTCTTGATAATTCACTCATGAAATCACACCTCCATAAATATTAATTACTAGTTACTAGTGACTAATGACTATTTAATGAAGGCGGTAAAAAGACTCCGCCATATTTTTCAAAATATTTTGTAAATTATTAGCGGAAGCTATTTCCCGCTTACAATAAATAGTCACTAGTCATTCGTACTTTGTCATTGTTTTTACTTCGTCATTTCTTTCGAACGTTTTTCCGCCGCTTCTACCGCTTTACCGACTATTTCTTTAAATTTCATACTTTCAAAAACTTCGAGCGCTGCAGCAGTTGTACCGCCCGGAGAGGTTACTTTTTCTCTTAAAATGGAAGGTTCTTCGCCTGATTCTAAAATCATCTTTGCTGCGCCCATCAGTGTGTTTGCCACCAGTATTTTTGCTATTGCCTTATCAATTCCGCTCTTTTTTGCAGCTTCAAGCAAGGCTTCTGCGAATAAAAACACATAAGCCGGTCCGCTCCCGCTGATTGATGTTACAGCATCCATAAGTTTTTCCTCTACTTCAATCACTTTGCCTACGGCTGAAAGTATTAATTTGGCTTTCTCAAGATGAGCTTTGGTTGCATTTTTCCCTTTGCAAATTCCTGCCATGCCTGCAAGTACCAGCGCAGGGGTATTAGGCATAACACGGATAACAGGAATCTTCAAATCTGTTTTTTCAAAATAACCTGTAGTTATCCCTGCCATAATAGAAATAACAAAAGAAGCCGGTTTTATTACCGTTAAGGCTTCTCGAACAAAATCGGCATCTTTAGGTTTAACTGCAATGATTATTGCTTCACAGTTACTTATAACAGCCCTGTTAGAGGCGGCAGGTACTACGCCATATTTTTTTTCTAATTCAGCCAGTCGGGGTCTTAAAAGATCACTGACAAGAATATCTGAGGATTCTGCAGTTTTTGACTTCAAGAGACCGGCAATTATAGCCTCTGCCATATTTCCCGCACCGATAAAACCGATTTTCATATATCCCCCACTCTTACTTTGTAATCACACCAATATTTCTGAATTATTTTTACTATTCTGCCATCAGATGATATCGCTGATTCTAAAAACTGACTCCACTGATAACACACAAATAGACCTCTTTTTTATATCCGCGAAATCAACACTTTAATCAGCGCAATCTCTTTCATACCGCCTTTCTATCACCAACTTAATTTATTATCACACCAATATTTCTGAATTATTTTTTCTATTTTGCCAGCAAATGATATCGCTGATTAAAACACTGATTGCGCTGACAGACAAACAGCACATTCAAAATTCCATTCACCTTATTCTTTCATCAGCGAAATCCATTTTGTAATCAGCGTAATCTCTTTCAAGCCGTACTTCTACTCCCAAACAGTGCACTTCCTACCCTTACCATTGTGGCACCTTCTTCTATCGCTACTTCATAGTCCTGACTCATACCCATCGAAAGATGCTTAAAATTCAGACCTTCAGGTATTTGTTTTAATTCATCAAACAATATTTTCATCTTTTTAAAGAATGGTCTTACTTGTTCGGGTGATTCTGTAATCGGGGCAACTGTCATTAAACCTTCAAGCTTTATATTTTTGTATTTTGCCGCTTCCTTAAGAAAAACACCCGTACAATCATATTGCATACCCGCCTTTGATATTTCGCTTCCAATATTTATCTCAATGAGGCAAGGCATAACTTTTCCGGACTTAGCTGCTTCCCTATCTATAGCCTCTGCCAGGCTCAGGCTGTCAACAGAATGTATAATATCAAAAAGTTTTACCGCATCTTTTACTTTATTTGACTGGAGGTGTCCTATCATATGAAAAACAGCTTTTTCTTTGAGGAGTTCAGGGAACTTAATTTTTGCTTCCTGAATTCTATTTTCACCTATATCTGAAATACCAAGAGAGAGCGCTTCATTAACCCTTGGGGCCCCCACCGTTTTAGTGACGGCCACAAGGATGATTTTTTCTTTTCTTCCCGCTCTTAAAGCTGCAGTTTTAATTCTATCTCTTACAAAATTAAGATTTGTCTCTAAAGGACTCATTTAATTTGTGTTTTTGACTCCGGAGATTTACTCTTTTGTCCTTTTGAGTCAGTTGCCTCAATATAATAGTTAAGAGAACCTGCATAGTTAAACCTTCTGGTTTGAGTGTTATAGGAACCTTCTTTTTTGTTGCCGGAGGTTCTGATCATTATTTCCTTCCCAACTTCTGACATTCCGGGACCTTGATAAACAAGCATTACAGTCTTCACTTCTTTATCATCTTTCACTGTCGCTACAATAGTAGTTGCTTTTCCGATTACAGGAGCAACCCCGATAACATTAGTTATAACGGGTTCAGTATCAACCACCTCAAAAGTCTGAGTATCTTCCCCGTATTTACCTGTAGGATTTCCATCATCACCTAACCTGTCCCAGATACTGACAACAGCAGTATATTTTCCGTCTAAAACTGACGGATCTACCTTAAATTCTCCTTTCTTTTCTGAAACACCCAATTTATCTAATTCTATTTTCTCATTAAATATTGTTGATACTTTTTTAGCAGGATCAATAACCTCCAACTTTATAAAATAAGAGTGCCTTAACTCTCCGGAATTGGAAAATTTTGTTTTAATAGAAACAGAATCTCCAAAACCGAACTTTCCCAGGGTCCCGACAAGACTGGCAGAACCACTGATATTGGCCCCTGCTACGGCAAAAACCGAGACTTTTTCTTCATACATTTCTATAAGATTACCCAGGTTATCCATATTGTTATAAGTAGAAACCTTAACTTCATAATTACCCGCAGTACTTTCTAACGGTATTGCATAATCAAAAGTTAATTGACCTGCTTCACCAACTTTAAGAGGAATTATCTTCGCATTTAATTTTACAGTTGCTTTTCCTGCATTAACGGCAACTACTGCAACAGGAAATGTATGATCCGTTTCTCCGGTATTCTTCAAGTCCGCAGTGATCGTAATAGTTTCACCGACCTTTATTTTATTCTTCGAAGAAACAGATACCTTAACTATACTTGCTTTTGTTATTCTTTCAGCAACAGTAAATTCCTGTTGAGACTCGGCCATTTTCATTTTTGTAAGATCATTTGCCGAACCTGCATAGACAATAATATTTATCTTATACTTTCCGTCAGAATCTTTCATCGGGATTAAATACTCGTAAGCTGCTTTTTTTGTCTCATCAACTTTGATTTGAAGTTCTTTCCCTGGAAGGCTTACAACTTTTCCTGAAGCATCCGTAAGAGAAGCCTCTATCGAGAAAAGTTTTTCTATATCACCGGTATTTTTTAAATCAATATCAAAGCCGACAGCTTCTCCCGACTTAAGCTTACCTCTAACCTTAACTGCCTCCACTGATGCTTTAATGACTCTTGCCGATACTTCCACTTCCTGTTCCTGCTCAGCTAATTTCTTTTTTGAATTATCCTTTGATTCTCCGGCAAAAAGGTTAAGAATAATTTTATACTTCCCCGCAGGAGCCTCAAAAGGTATATTATAATCATAGGAAAATATTTTAGACTCCTCTATTTTCAACGAGAAGTCTTTTGTCGGAAGTTGAGCGGATTCACCTTTCGGATTAATTATTGAGCCGTCAACTGAAAAAGGTTTTCCGACCTCTCCCGTATTTTTCGCAACAGCATTAACATTTAAGATTTCTCCGACTTTTTTCGCGCCTTTAATATCTATAAAGTTTATTATCCCGTTAACTATCTTTTCGGCAATAGCAAATTCCTGACCGTTTTCATTAATCATTTCCAGGGATGACGAAAATATTGACTTCTTTGCGGTAACAAAAACATTCGCAGTGTAAAGCCCCGGAATAACAGGTTCGGAAAGCATGCATACAAATTCGACATTCTGTTTAGTCCTCGGTTTAAGCCTGAAAATCTGAGGTTGAAGAGAGGCTTTAACTTCCGTTCCGCTTTTCAATTCAAGATTAACAATATATTCCCTTTCAAGTACAGACAGACTTTCAATTTCCACCTGAACCTTAAACTCGGTATCAAGTTTTTGTTGTCCGATATTTTTCTCATAGGCAATTGTTATGCTGGGCACCATTAAAACATAATCATAAACTATATATCCGATTATGACCAGAGAAAACAACACAACCGGAATTATAATAAGTGCTTTTTTCAGACCCTTTTTCATTTCTCCTCCTTGCGGATATTTTTGAGTTCTTTTCCTGCTTTAAAATAAATGACCTTTCTTGACGGAAGCGGAAGGTCTTCGTTTGTTTTCAAATTACGCGCAATACGCCCGGCTCTCTGCTTTACCATAAAGGTTCCAAAACCACGAAGTTCAAGTTTATTGCCCTTCTGAACATAATCTACTACACTTTCAAGTATTATATCAACTATTTTTTCAGTATCTTTTGCCGACAGTCCGGTTTCTTTTGCTACTTTTTTCACTATATCAGACCTTACCAATCAAATCACCTCTTCTTTTTTCTTTATACAAAGCTTAAATACTTGATTTTATTACTTCAAAGACTTTTTTCAGTACTTTTTCTTTAACTTCTTTCATATTACCTTCAATTACAGCACCCGAAGCTCTTTTATGTCCGCCCCCTCTGAAAGAGACAGCTATTTTATTTACATCAATATCATCTCTTTTTGATCTAAAACTGATTTTCACGCGCCTGTTTTCCAGCTCCGTAAATGATATAGCAACATTAACACCTTTTATGGAACGAGCGTAGTTAATAATACCTTCTGAATCCCCGTACAAAGTTCCTGTTTTCCTGAAAGAATCCTTCATAAGAGTGATCCAGGCAACTCCCCGTTTTTTGTCAGCCTGCAAAGAATTAAGCGCTTTTCCAAGAAGTTGAATTTTCCCAAGAGAAGACACCTCATAGACATTCTGGTAAACTTCAGAAGGATTAACTCCATAATCCATAAGACTGATAACAATTTGATGCGTTTTTTTAGTTGTATTTGAATATGCAAAACTACCGGTGTCGGTAAGAAGCGAAGTGTAGATACAAACAGCAATATCCAGATCAATTTTCACCCCAAGCCCTAAAAGAATACTGTAGACTTGTTCGCCTACAGCTGCGGCTTTATCGTCCACATAATTGTAATCTCCAAAATAATCATTGTTCAAATGATGATCCAGATTTATTATCTTCTTTGACTTAAGAAATACTTTCTTAAGTTTTCCTACTCTATCCAGACCGGGACACTCCAGGGAAACCGCTACATTATAGTTTCCTTTAATAAAATCTATTTCTTTCAAAAGTCCGTTTGTCGGCAGAAATTCATAATTTTCAGGAAAAGGATCACTATTTATAATCGTTACTTTTTTCCCGAGTTTTCTCAAACCAAAAGCAAGCGCAAGTTCCGCGCCTATTCCATCCCCGTCAGGATTAACATGAGTCGCCAGAATGTAATCATCATACTTTTTAAACGCTCTAACTATTTCACGAAGGGAATTATTTTTCATTTTTTTTATCCCCGTCTTCTATTTTTTTAATAATATCAAGGGTTCTTTCGATTTGTTCCAATTGGACGTCTTCTCGAAATTCAATATCAGGCATATACCGGAGGACAACTCTGCCGGCCAGAGAGTGTCTTACTACACCTTTTGCTTTATTAAGCGCTGAAATTGATTTCGCCTTAGCACCTTCAGTCCCGAATATACTGACATACACCGTAGCCTTGCTTGTATCTTTATTAAATTGGACTGCCGTAACGGTAACAAACCCAATATCAGGATTTGTCAGCTCCCTGGTAATTATCATGCTTACTTCTTTTTGAAAAAGTCTTGCAAGTTTCTCGGATCTTAGATGCATTTTTATCCTTGTTGATCGTTACGGGTAGCGGGTACTCCAATGCTTTGGAGAGATCCCGCCATAAGGCGGATTACGAGTTGCGGGTTTTACATTAATGAGATGTTATATATTTTGAAGAACCATCTCCAATCCGCCCTCGGCTATCGAACTATCACCTTATTTTATTCTGTACTAAATAACCGTCCAAACATCCAACCCTCTAACCATCCGCTGTTATCACAGCTTGGCAAATGTTTTTTCGATAATATATGCCTCGAAAATATCTCCGACCTGCATATCCTTAAAATTATCAACAGAAATTCCGCATTCAAAACCTGCGGCTACTTCTTTTACATCATCTTTAAATCTTCGAAGTGAAGTTATTTTCCCCTGTCCTACTACTTCAGAACCCCTTTTAATCCTTACCAGCGACTGTCTGGTGATCTTGCCTTCAGAAACCTGGCTTCCGGCGATAAAGCCGTCCGGTATTTTAATAAGCTGTTTGATCTCCGCTTTGCCAATAACTACTTCTTTAAGTATCGGCTCAAGCAGGCCTTCCATGGCTGCTTTAACCGAATCAGTAATTTCGTAAATAATCCTGAAAAGCTTCAGGTCAACACTTTCTTTTCTAGCAAGGTCTATTACAGCCTGACTGACACTCACAGAAAAGCCAATAACAATAGCATTGGAGGCACTCGCAAGCATTACATCAGATTCATTGATATTTCCGACACCTCTGTGAATTATAGAAACTTTTACTTTTTCATTTCCAAGTTTTTCAAGTGCAGCAGTTAAAGCATCTATAGAACCCTGAACGTCACCTTTTAATATAATCTTCAGATCCTTGAGCTTGCCGTCTTGTATCTCAGTATAAAGACCCTCAAGCGAAATATGCTTCTGCTTTTGAATATTTATTTCGCGCTGTAATTCATTCCTTCTTACACTAACCTGTCTGGCCTCTTTCTCATTTGCCATAACCTGAAAAGTATCTCCGGCGTTCGGGACTCCGTTAGACCCGAGTATTTCAACAGGAGTCGGAGGAATAACTTCTGCAAGCTTATTTCCCTTATCATCCATCATAGCTTTAACTTTCCCATAAAAGAAACCTGCAACAAAAGGATCCCCTACCTTCAAAGTACCTTTCTCAATCAAGACGGTAGTAACCGAACCTTTCCCTTTATCCAGTTTTGCTTCAAGTACAACGCCCTTCGCCATGCCTTCTTTAACAGCTTTAAGCTCCAGCATTTCTGATTCCAGAAGAATCATCGCCAGAAGATTCTCAATACCTTCTTTTTTCTTAGCGGAAACAGGAGCGAATATTGTCTTTCCTCCCCAATCTTCAGGAACAAGGTCATACTTAGACAATTCCTGTTTTAATCTTTCAGGATTTGCGCCGGGTTTATCCATCTTATTCATCGCCACAATTATCGGAACCTTTGCGGCCTTAGCATGATCAATAGCTTCGATAGTTTGAGGCATTACACCATCATCCGCAGCTACCACAAGAATAACAATATCAGTAACGGAAGCACCTCTGGCTCTCATAGCAGTAAAAGCTTCATGTCCCGGAGTATCCAGAAAAACTATCTCGCCTTTTGGAGTTTTTACTTTATATGCCCCGATATGCTGTGTAATTCCTCCCGCTTCGCCTGCTGTAACGTTTGTTTCTCTTATAGCATCAAGTAAAGAAGTTTTACCATGATCCACATGTCCCATCACTGTAACAACAGGCGGACGCCACTCAAGCTTTGAAACATCTACGACTTCTTCTTCCTTTACTTCTTCGTTAAATATAGATACAAACTCAACATCATAATTAAACTCAGCCGCAACCAGAGTGATAGAATCTTTATCGAGTTTCTGGTTGATAGTAACCATCATCCCCATAGACATTATTTTTTTTATCAGCTCAGAAACCGGCACTTTCAATTTATTGGCCAGTTCTGAGACTGTAGTAACTTCTGTAACTTTAAAAATCGGCTTTGGACCTTCAGGAATAACCGGAACAGGGGGTTTTACTTCAACTTCCGGTTTTGGAGCTTCTATAACGACCTCTTCTTCTATTACTTCAGGTTTCTGTTTTACCTCCGCTTCTGCTGCTTTCACCGTTTTTTTTGGTAAAGACTTCATTGCTGCCGCTTTAGCTTCAGATTTAGCTTTAACTGCTGTAGATTTTACTTTTATTGCCACGGTTGTTTTTACGGAGCTTTTCGCCTTTGTTTCCACCGCTTTTACCGGAGTTTTATGCAGAACAGGAACCGGGTTTGAAGTAGAAACAGTTTTCGATGAAACTGCAGAAGGCGATTTAGTCGAGACAGGAACAGTCTTACTAATCGCCTGAGACGGCACTTTTTGTATAACAGATTTTGCCGGAGGAACAGACGGAACCGTTTTGGGTAAGGTTGCTTTTCCACCCGGAACCGGAGCATCTTTCTTCACCGCCGCTTCTCTTATTGCAGCAGCAACTTCTTTAATCTCACTTTCATCAAGCATACTGACCGCTTTTTTTCCTTCATAACCCAACTCTTCGAGTTTTGCCACCAAATCAGCGCTCTTCATTCCAAGTTTTTTAGCTATTTCATGAACTCTAAATTTGCTCATTTGTTTTCGTATTCTCCTGTACTTTTAGCGTCTTGACATGCTCCATTATCTTTTCAGCCGTCTTAGCCGTAAGGCCATTTATCTTCAAGAGAGATTCAATTGTCGCATTTTTGAAATCATCTTTTGTACTAAAACCGTTAGTTTTTAATTTATCCATCACTTTCTTATTCAGCCCCATGAACTCAAAAGGATCTTGTTCTTCTTCTTTTCTTTTATCCTCAATTATCTTTACATTTTCAGCTCCGGAAGCCGCAAAACTGGTTTCACTCCTTACATCTATTTTCCAACCGACAAGTTTGGCAGCAAGCTTCGCGCTCTGTCCGTTTTTACCTATTGCAATCGCAAGCTGATCATCAGGCACCGTAACAACTATCGATTGATCAGTTTCATTCACTAAAATATTAGTTATCTTAGCAGGCCTTAAAGCATTATTAGTAAAAGTTTTAATATCCGAATTCCATTCTACTACATCTATTTTCTCCCCTTTCAGCTCCTTCACCACAGGTTGAATCCGTCCGCCCTTGATACCTACGCAAGCTCCCACGGAATCTATATTTCTATCTTCCGAAAAAACGGCTATTTTTATTCTATATCCAGGATCCCTTGCAATAGCTTTAATCTCTACTTTACCTTCCCCAATTTCCGGAATTTCCATTTCAAAAAGCTTCTTAATAAAATTAGGATGTATTCTGGAAAGCACCACTTGAGGTCCTTTGGAGGTTTTCCTGACTTCGGAAACATAGGCCTTTATTTTATCCCCAATCTGCCAGTTCTCTCTGAAAACCTGTTCTTTTATAGGCACAATACCTTCAGTGTCCCCAAGATCAACCAGAATATTTTTATTTTCTTTTCGAAGAACTATACCGTTTAAAATAGTATTTAATTTTTCTTCGAATTCCGAAAAAATGGCATCCCGTTCTATATCTCTGACTTTCTTTGAGATAACTTGTTTTGTTATTTGCGCAGCAATACGGCCAAATCTATCAAGAGGGACGGGAAAATCCATAAGCCCGCCTACCTCGCCTTCGTATCCCTGACTCCTGGCGTCTTTCAAAGAAACCTCATAATCCGGGTTGGCAACTTTATCCACAACAGTTTTATGATAAGAAACTTTAAACGCACCTGTAACCTCGTCCGTATCCACTTTAATATCATACTGATTGTTGAGTATTTTTCTGGAAGCAGAAGTAAGAGCTTTTGACAGGGTTTCTTTCAATACTTCCATGTTGACTTCCCGCCCCCGCCCTATCTGCTCCAAAGCATCTGAAATGTCTCTGTTCATCATAAATTCCACCCTGCCCTTTTAATTAAACTCCAGTTTACCCTTTTTAATATTTGACACCGGGATTTTTAAGACAATCCCTTTCACTTCAAGTATCACTTTACCGCTGTCTACGCCCAGAATGAGACCCGTGTGATTATTCTTGCCTTCTACCAACTCATTATAATATATATTTGCTTTATACCCTTTGAATCTTATAAAGTCCTTTTCCATTTTCAAGACCCTATCCAGCCCGGGAGAAGAAACTTCCAAATTGTAATGCCCGTGAATCAGCTCTTTCTCTTCAAAAAGAACTCCCAGAACATGGCTTACATCCTGGCAATCTTTGACATTTACTTTAGCTCCCGGTTTATCTATATATACCCGAAGAACAATGCCGTTAAATTCTCTTTTATATTCAAGGTCGTACAATTCGAGCCCCATCGTTTTCAAACAGGGCTCAGCCATTTCTCTGGCTTTCAAAGCTACACTTTCAATATCACTCATAAAAAAGAAAAAGTGGGCAAATCAAACTCTCCCACTCCGGTATTCCTCCCTAAAACATTAAAATGTTTTTTATTTGTAAGTTCTTATCTAACAAGGTAATTATACATAAATAAATGGTTTTTGTCAATCAAAAAACACCTTTTGTGATATTTCATCATTTCTATCATAATAATACTTGTTTTTACTTGACTTTTTTCATTTATATATAAAAATTACGTGAAAAAGCCCAAAACACCTCTATTCCTTTCTGTTATCTTATATTTTTTCTTTTTGTCTCCTTTTCTATTTTCATAATTAATTTTGCTATCCCGGCTGCACATTCATTGGCAACTTTTTCCCCGAGTTTCGCATTTGCTCCTGCCGGATCTCCCATAACACCTACTTTAATATCAGGCCTTTGCTTAAGATACGGGGTAACGTATTTGGAATCAACCGGTTTCTTTATTACAAGGTAGTTATCCTGATGGCTGCGCATCAAATTGGCCAGGTACGGACGGTCCATCACTACTTTCTTTCTTACTAGCTCAGGTTTCCAGTACATCATTAAGGAAGTTTCAATATATGCAGCATGAAAATCATGTTTTTTAAAAGCATTCATCCAGGTTGGAGAAAACTCCCATACAGGAACCAAGGATAGAACAAGGTCCTTCCATTGCGAATTTTTTCTTAAAAGCAGAATAACAGTATCTCTCAAAGCATTTATATTTTCAGTGCCGGCATGCCCCAGAATAAGAATAATATTTTTAAATCCCTGCTCCGCCAGGGAATGGCAGATATCACCGACGACTAAAGACATTGTTTGTGGATTTATATTAATAGTACCAGGCAAAGTTCCGCCTGAAAAAGAATAATTTAAAGAGGGAGCCACAATACTTCCGGTTTTTTGAGCAACCAACTTAGACATTTCATAAGCATTGTGAATATCGGTGCTTAAAGGCAGGTGATACCCATGTTGTTCTACAACTCCTAAGGGTACTAATATAGTTTTAGTTTTTCTTAAAGCTTTCCTTACCTCTTCCACTGTCATGTTTTCCATTAATAAAGAATTACATTCCGGCATTTTATCCTCCCTTTAATTTTTCTAAATACTAATTTCCTGTTAATTTTCCCGGTCTGTTTCTTCCCCAAACATCCAGGATGCGAAATGCCTCTGCGTATGCGGCCCCGCATTGCAGGCCCCTGAATTTTGCCAGGGTATCTATAAGTTCTACAGCTCCCGAATTATGATGTCCTTTAAGCCATTTATGCTGGCTTTTATGACAAAGAAGCATTTTTTTCTTTATATCAATAGTTTTTGTAATATCCACATAAAGAGTCGGGTCGAATTTTATTCCCGCCGCATTGTCCATATAATAGATGGGTATTATCGGCTCATGAGCTTTTGTCCGGGTCTTATAATTTGGTAGAGTAGCCGTGAAAGATGCTTCAAAAATCAGGCGGCTCGTCGCCCTATGGTCTGGCATGTAATCATTTGGAGCATGGGTAATAATTAGATCAGGTTCGGCCTGACGGATTATCTCAACTGCTTTTTTTCTGGCGGTTCTATCAGTATAAAGGTCCAGATCAGAAGCAATACCGGAAAATACTTTTGCACCTATCACTTTCCCTGCTTCAATAGCTTCTTTTTTTCTTGTCATTAAAAGTTCTTTTCTGGAAATACCTTTGCCGCCAAGATCTCCATGGCATAAATGAGCCATAAATATTTTATGGCCGTCTTTTGCATATTTCGCAAGAGTTCCTGCACATAATATTTCTATATCATCAGGATGCGCCCCTACAGCTAAAATATTCATAGAATTTTCTCCTTTTAGTTGGTTTCCGCTATCAGCGGTCCTGCTAATTCTTTCAGGAAAAATAATTTTCCCGGTAAAGTCGGAATATAGCTGCTTGTAATCCATTTTTCAGGCCCGTGTCTTAAAGTCACCCATAAGGATACCCCCTGCCACATCATACCACGTCCCAGGGTCCCGTCACATCCTCCGATTATAGTATCCGCTTTTAAAAATATTCCGGGCCCAATCGTATTGGCAAACGCCGGGACCAGAGTTGTTCTGCTTTTAAAACTAGTTATTGCATTTTGCTCAACAGTTAAAGGATGAAGCTTTGCGCCAAGACGGTGCGTCTGCTCTTTCCATTCTTTTTCTGAAAACTCCGCGGCAAAATGAGGTTCCCAGAATGCAATATGAAATACCCTGCCGATACCGAACACCAGCACCGTTTTTGCGCCTTTTGCTTTCAACTTTTTAATTTTTGCGGCATAAGACGGTAATGTTTTTTTTGTTGCAAAATGGCGCTGTTTTTTCGGTATAGTCAGACCGCCCAGAGGATTATAGAATGCTTTTTCCATGGCGTTTTGAAAAGCGCCGGGATTGCCGGACGGCAAAGTATTCCCGTCTTTATCGCTCCATTCATCCATATTGAAACCGTAAACATGTTTACAGTCAGTTTTCCATTCTTTCAGAAAATACACAGCCCACTTATACATACCCATGGGCCCGACGGGCAGGATCACGGCCAGCTTTCTTTTTTCCTGTTTCGCAAGTTTTATCTGCCAGGCAATCTCAAACCCCATCTTTGTATCAAACTCTTCCAAAGTGTCGCAAGAAACCGGATTAAATTTTTTATTCCACCACGCTTGTCTTTTGGTCACTGATTCCGGCGGATTTTTACAGCAATCATCGATCCTTTTTAAATCCCATCCTTCAGGAAAAAATCTTTCCAGAAGAGATCCGTTTATTGTGTTAAGTAAATTTATATTCACAACACACCTCCCAATATTTTTTTAACTAAAATATTTACCTTTACATTTCTTTTACTGATTTAATTACGGCATCGGCCAGATAATCCAGCTGGCTTTTATCAAAATCATAAAGCGGTAAATGAGTAAAAGTCCGCGAGAATGCTTCTTCCGCATTCGGACAGCTCTTGGCTATCTTTCCGGTGTCATATCCTAACTGCTTCATTATTGAGAATTTATAAAGCGGTGCAAAATGTTGGATCTGAGTTATTCCTTTTTTTGTCAGTTTTTGTTTCAGCATTTGAATATCACCTTTTAAAACAGAAGGATCTATTTTCAACAGATAAAGGTGATGTGTGCTTTTTATTTCGGCTGAATCAAGCTTTGGAATTAACAATCCCCTGACATTTTTAAATATTGAATTCAAATATTCCGCAGCTTTTCTTCTTTTTTCAATGATCTTTTCCAGGCGTTTTAACTGGGCAATTAATCCGACGGCCTGTATTTCCGTGGAAGAAGAATTGCCCGGCGCAAAACAATCCCCTTTCCATCGTAGAGCGGTCACATCATAAAGCCAGTTTTTAATAGGATGCGCTATATCAAAACCGACAAACCTTGCTTTTGGAAATTCCTCTCCGCACTTTAGATTTGTATTTAAGATACCGCCCTCCCCCATAGAAGTAATATTCTTTACTTCATGAAAGCTGAAAGCGCCAAAGTGGCCTATTGTTCCTATTTTCCTGCCTTTGTATTCCCCGCCAAAAGCGTGTGCGGCATCCTCAAGAACGGTTATATTTCTTTTTTTAGCCAGAGCCATAATAGGATCCATATCTGCCGGATACCCGCCTAAATGCACGGGTATTATTAACTTTGTTTTTCTGGTAATTTTCCTGCTGACATCTTCAGGATCCATATTTAAAGTAGAGGAATCAATATCCGCAAGCACCACTTTTGCGCCAATAGCCAGAGGATAGGACATTGTTGCAATAAAAGTTATAGCCGGAACTATTACCTCATCTCCCGGCTTTACACCGGCAAACTTGTTGGCAATCTCAAACCCGGCAGTTGCATTAGTTACAAAAACAGCATGCTTGCATTTTAAGTATTTTTTTACATTTTCTTCCAATTCCTTCACCTTGGTCCCCAGTGAAAGCTTTGTAGCCATGCTTCCGGCAGAGCAAAGTTTTTCAACTTCTTTCTGTATCTTATCCGTCCCTGTCTTGTATTCTTTCGAAGATTGTCCTGCTTTCGGGACCAGGAATTTAACGATATCCATTATGTCGCCGGGAATTATATTTTCACCGACGGCAGCCCATGGAACCCTCGTTTTACCCGTATTGTACCTGAAATCACTGCTTGATATTTTCTTACCCATTTTACACCTCCAGAATTTTTTATTTAAACCACATATACTATACTTTTACTTTTTTACCTGTTTTGGCCGATTCATATAAAGCCGCAACTATCTCCTGGATCCTAAGTCCTTCTTCACCGGAGATCAAAGGTTCCTTATCTTTTTCTATGCAATCTGCAAAATGCTCAATTTCAGATTTATACGTATTTACCGGTACAGGATCTTCTTTTTTTACATTACTGCTGTCGTATATTATTTCTTTTTCCTTTTCCTCCCTTGATTGAGAAGCTTCATAACCGGCATCTTTTGCTGTATAGCTTACTACAACTTTTCCGCCGGCACTCTGTCCGATCGTAAATTCAGATTTTATTGCTCCTTTTAAGCCAAATATCTCCAGAACATTATTAGAAGTGAAATCCTGAACACAAAAAGACGAATCCACCATTGCCAGAGCATTATTCTTGAACTTCATAATAAAAACTGCATTATCTTCTGTTTTATATTTAAACGCAGTATTTGCGGTAAAAGCAGATACTTCTGTTACCTCTCCCATAAGCATTCTAAGCAGATCAATGCAGTGCATCCCCATATCAATTATGGATCCCCCGCCGCCAAGTTTTAAATCCTGCCTCCACGCCCCTTTTATTTCAGGATACCAGCAGGAAAGTTGCGCTCTTGCTAGGACAGGACTGCCTATAATTCCACCATCTATCAACTCCTTTATCTTCTGATGATACGCATGAAATCTCATTAAAAATCCTACCATAAGTTTAACCTTATTTTTTTTGCACTCATTTATCATTACCTTACATTCTGACGGATTCATGGCCATTGGTTTTTCTACAAATACGTGCTTTCCCGCCTTCGCTGCTTTAATCGTTAATTCTGCATGTAAATAAGTCGGAGCAGCAATGTACACAGCCTGGACATCTTTATCATTTATCAGATCTTCTTCTTTTGTATAGTACTTTTTGACCTTAAACTGTTTGGCTGTTTCTTTAACTGCCTCCTTCTGTACATCCATAAGCGCAACCAATTTAACATTTTTTGCCTTTAATATTCCTTCCGGAATAGTTCTTCTTTTGGCTATTCCGCAGGCGCCAATCACTCCCATTTTAATCATATTTTACACCTCCAATTCGAATATGTTTCTTAAAACCAGAGCAGAAGCTCCGAGCACACCGGCATCGTCACCCAACTCTGAATTTACTATTTTTAAGCCTTTTAAAGAACCTGAATATGAATATTTTTCTACAGCATCCTTCATCGGTTTTAATAAAACACTTCCGGACTTTGATAACTTGCCGCCCACGACAACTATATCCGGATTTAATATATTTATAATGTGGGAAATTGCAAGACCCAGATATTTGCCGCTTTCGGACACAATCCTTTTTGCTGTTGCATCGCCGGAATAAGCTCGAGTGAGCACATCTTTTGCCGTCAAACGGCTGAGACCGTTCAACCCGGATCTTCTTTTATATTCACGGGCAATTGCCATTCCTGAAGAAACAGTCTCAAGACATCCGCTGCTTCCGCACCCGCACGGTTTACCGTTTAACTCGACTTTTATATGTCCGATCTCTCCTATACTGTTTGTAGCTCCAGACTGCAGTTCTGAATTATTCACTATACCGCAGCCTATGCCGTAACCTATATCTAAGAATATAAAATCTTTTATGTTTTTACATTTCCCGTACCACATCTCCCCCAAAGCCATAACTCTTGAGCAGTCCTCAAAATATACAGGAAGATCAAATTTATTACTTAATATATTTCTCACCGGTACATTTTTCCATTTTGGCAGGTTAGCCGCATGCACAGAAACACCTTTTTTCCTGTCAAATAAACCCGGTAAACCCATTCCTATTCCACGTATATATTTTTTCTTTGTATTTCTCGAACATTTCTCTATTAGAAATATAATTTTTTTTATTACAGACTCTTTTGATTCGTTTAAGCTAACCTCACACTCATCTTTATATAGAACGCTGCCTCTCATATCGACCATAGCGCAGGTAACATGGGTAGCTCCAAGATCCACGCCTATGCAGAAATTAGAAGAAGTTTTTATGGACAATTTTTCAGAAGGCCTGCCGCCGCTTGACTCATTAAACCCTTTCTCTTCGATCAAATCCTGTTTAAACAAGACCCTTACAATGTTAGTAATTGTTTTAGCATCTAACTTTGTCATTCTGGAAAGTTCTATTCTGGAAATAGAGATATTCTCTCTTAAGAGATTAAGTATCTTAAGCGTATTTATCCTGTTCATCAACCTGTGACTTCCCATCGTGTTCTTTATTATATTCATCTTTGCTAATCCTCTAAGATCAGACACGTTACTTATTGGAAGATTTCTAATAAGTAGTATATATGTTTTACTTTTATCTGTCAACAATAAATTAAATCATATTTTCAGAAAAAAATAACAATTCGCACTTAATATACGGGTTTTCCGGTAATCAGAGGGAAAAACGGGTTCTATAAAAAAAGGCCGGACACCCTCCGGCCTTTCTGAAAGCTTTAACTTATAACTTCAAAACTTACACTATTTCAACCTTTTTCGCGCCATTCCTGGATTTTACAACTTCACCTATAACAACAGGACCGGCCTTACCGGCTCTTAGTATTTTCATAGCCTTTTTAAGGTCTTTTTCAGCAACAAAAACACACATACCTATTCCCATATTGAAAGTACGATACATCTCAGAATCCTCGAGATTGCCAAGCTCTGCCATCATCGTAAATATCGGAAGAGGCTTCCATGATTTTTTTTCTATAACAACACTCACACCTTCCGGAAGAATTCTAGGAATATTATCCGTAAAACCCCCGCCGGTAATATGAGCCAGCCCCTTAACGTCAATACTGTCAATAAGCTTAAAAACAGACTTTGTATAGGATTTATGCGGTGCCAGAAGTGCCTTACCTACCGTTGTTTTAAGTTTCTTTACGTATGTTTTTGCTTTTAATCCTGCTTTATCAAAAAATAATTTTCTCGCTAGTGTGTACCCGTTGGTATGAAGCCCGGTGGATTTAAGTCCTATTATTTTATCTCCTGCTTTAATATTCCTGCCGTCTATAATTTTATCCTTTTCGACAACGCCAACTACGAGTCCTACAAAATCAAAATCATTACCTTTGTATACATCCGGCATTTGAGCAGTTTCACCGCCGATAAGCGCGCATTTTTCCGCTTTACAGGCAGTAACCAGACCTTTAACGATCTCACCTACTACTTTTGGCGTAGTCTTTGCCATTGCAATATAATCCAGAAAGAATAGAGGCCTGGCTCCGTGCACCAGAATATCATCAGCGCAGTGATTGATAAGATCTATTCCAACGGTATCAAATTTATTCATCATAGAAGCAACTTTTAGTTTAGTACCGACACCATCTACACTGGAGATAAAAACAGGATTTTTATATTTAAGATGTTCCAGAGAGAAAAAACCTCCGAACTTTCCAATCTCGGAAAGAACTCCGGGAGTAAAGGTGGCCTTGACCATGGATTTTATCTTTTGTTTTGCCTCATCCGCAATATCTATGTTCACACCCGCCCTGGCATAATCAAATCTTTTTTTCATATTCTACCTTTCGAACCCCATTTTCTCAGGTTCGGCGTTAAATTCTACGGGATACTCCCCGCAAAAACATGCTAGGCAGTAATCCTCTTTCTTTCCGCCTACAGCCTTTACAAGACCGTCAATACTTAGGTAAGAAAGAGACTCCACCTTTAGATATTTTTTTATTTCCTCAACTGTATGTGAAGCCGCAATTAACTCAGCGCGCGTAGCTGTATCCACGCCATAAAAACAAGGATGGGTGATCGGAGGACTACTAATCCTCCAATGAATATCTTTTGCCCCGACCCTGCGGAGCATCTTCACAAGCTTTCTGCTGGTTGTGCCCCTTACAATAGAATCATCAATTACCACAAGATCTTTCCCGTTAAGTATCTCTTTTACCGGATTATATTTAATTTTTGCGCCAAAATCCCTTATCGATTGACTGGGCTCTATAAAAGTTCGGCCTATATAATGATTACGAATAATACCCATCTCATAAGGTATTTTACTTTCTAAAGCATATCCTGTCGCAGAAGAATTCGCAGAGTCAGGAACAGGGATTACATAATCTGCTTTAACAATATTTTCTTTTGCAAGTTCAGCACCCAGGGCTTTCCTGGCTTTTTGAACACTCTGTCCGAAGATATAACTGTCAGGTCTTGAAAAATATATAAATTCAAAGATACATTTTTTTTGCTTGGCAGGTTTAAAAGGTTTAAGGGATTCTACACCTTTTTCACTGATAATTATCATCTCACCGGGTTCAAGAGTTCTAATATATTCCGCATCTATTATATCAAAAGCGCAGGTTTCAGAAGCCAGGACATAGCCTCCGTCTTTTTTTCCAAGACTTATCGGCCTGAAATTCCAGGGATCAACGACACCTACAAGTTCATTTTCTGTAAGAACAACAAGGGAAAAAGCACCTTTAACTTTTTTTAATGCATCAATCAGCATTTCACGAAAACCGTTCTTCTTTGAATGAGCAAGAAGATGAATTATTACTTCTGTATCCGTAGTAGATGAGAAGATAGAACCGTTTGCTTCCAGTTCCGCGCGTACCATATCGGCATTGACCAGATTGCCGTTATGAGCCATCGCTAATTGGCCTCTTGAATAGGAGACAGTTAAAGGCTGTGCATTTTTTATTGAAGAGGTACCTGTGGTAGAATAACGGCAATGCCCTATAGCCGCTCTTCCGGGAATTTTATCGAAAATATCAGGAGTGAAATTATCGGCGACTAAACCCATTCTAACATATGAATATATCTTTGCTCCATCCGAAGAAGCAATACCGGCACTTTCCTGCCCTCTATGCTGAAGAGCATAAAGCCCTAAATAAGCAAGCTTTGAAGCTTCTTCAACATTATAAATCCCAAATACTCCGCACATAAAGCTATAATACCACTTTTAGCTTTCAAAAACAATCTGAAAATATATTATAATAAATATAGATTTTGAATTTCTTCTCAATCAAAATACTTATTTTATCAATGCGCACTTACCCACTTTTTTACTGCCATCCGGAGCCATAATAACATACAAATAAACACCCCGAGCTACTAATTCATTTGCATCATTTTTTCCATCCCACTCTATCCATCCCAAATTACCAAGGTCTAATTCTCTTAATTCTCGTATCTTCTCACCCGCTATGTTATATATCGTTGCTGTGCAGTCTATGGGCAAATTGATTATTTTCATTTTGCCGTCTGCTCCGGCGTTAGGTCTATACGGGTTTGGATATGCTATCACATTGCTTAAATCCGTTGATATATAAGTCCCGAGCACCCTGTATGAACTAAAATGCTTTACTTTTACTTTAACTCTTCCGTTCTCCACTGCTTGCGCGCCTTCCACTAGTTCATACTTCCCGGTTACCTCGTTGTAGCCGAATATCCTTAAGTTCTTTTCTTCTATGTTTCCTATCTCCGACTTCTTGTACGGGATCCATATTGTCACAGGCTGTTTAAATTTTACACTTTTAAATCTCCACGGATCACTCAGCATATCCAGTTCACCAAAATCCCTTCCTATAGGTACAGTTGTATTCCTAAATTTGTAACCCAGCTTCACATCACTAAGACTTTCTGTCACTCCAAATCCCAGCGTTACATTACTTTCCATTGCTCCTTGCGGGATAGATACACAAGTCCCGTCCGCTGTCTCAATATTCCCTCCGGAAATATAGTTTATCACTGCTCCTGCGTACACCTTTACCTCTATACTCCCTTTCGTTATTCCTGTCACTTCATTATCATTTACTTCTATTGTCTGAGCCCCTGCGCTCTTAAATACAACATTCATTACATTTACTCCCGAATCACTCGAGGTAAAGGTGTAATTTGATACAAATGTTGAACTCGTATCAGTACTACTTAATCCAATAAGATCCAAATATCCGGTCGCCGTCGTATCATCCTGTTTCATCGCTTTTATAGTTATATTTAAACTTGTCCCCGCTATCACATTTACCGGCCCTTCCACTTTTAAGTACTTTGCTGATACTAATTTTATTGTACTCGTCACTGTCGCAGTATTTCCCGCGTTATCTTTATACTTTGCATACACGGTCTTATTTCCATCCGCGCTGTCTAAAGACCACACTTTATTTACAGCATAATCTTCCTCGCCGTTCCACGTGCTTCCGTTATTACTAAAGTCCATCTTTAATATTCCGCTCAGGTCATCAGTTGCATTCATACTTAGTGTCACTGTCGTTGATTTTGTATATGCCGCTGAATTATTTATTGCTATTGTCCCGGCCGGCGCTGTTGTATCCAATATTATTGTACTGCTCATCTCCGTGCTTGACCAGTTCCCTGTATTATCTTTATACTGTACATACACTTTCTTTGTTCCGTCACCTACAGGGAGATTATAGCTCTTACTTGTACTGTATGCTTCCGCTGTTGTCCAATCCGTTCCATTACTGCTAAACCTCATCTCCGCTATTCCGCTTGCATCTGAGGCAGTTAACGTTAAATACCCCGCCTGACTGTTTGTATATGCAACTCCTCCATTTATTATCAAGCTTCCTTCCGGCGCTGTTGCATCCAGTGTTATTGTGTGATTTATTGTTATCGACGATAAATTCCCAACAACGTCCTTATACCTCACGTATACTGTTTTTACTCCTTCCATGCTATCTAAGCTCCATACTTTATTTGCTGCTGTATTTTCCTCAGCAGACCAACCTGCTCCATCATTGCTGAACTGCATCTTACTTACTCCGCTTAATACATCTGAGTATGTTAATTGCAGCGTAACTGTTGTTGTTTGCGTATATTCTGCGCTGCTATTTATATTTACCGTTCCAACAGGTCCTGTCGTATCCAGGGTTATCGTATCACTTATTACAGCACTGGACCAGTTTCCGGGAGTATCCTTGTACTGGACGTACACTGTCTTTACTCCGTCTCCGGCAAGCAATGTATATGCTCTTGTTCCTGTATATGCCTCAGCGCTTCCAAAACTGCTTCCA
>MFGV01000042.1 GCA_001778375.1 Candidatus Firestonebacteria bacterium RIFOXYD2_FULL_39_29 | reverse complement strand
TGTCTCTCCTGCTTCTGGCAAAGAACATAATATATTTTAGCAAATTTAAGTCATCTGTTCACTGAAACTTTCATGTGAACATTATACTAGGAGGTCATCATGACCTGCGATAATTGTCACGAACATGGTGCTACCGTTCATTTTCAGCAAATAGTGAACGGTCAAAGTACGGAAATAAACCTTTGCGATAAATGCGCTCAAGCGAAGGGTATGATTTCTTTTGCAATGGATAAACCTTCATTTTTTGGAAATCTTCTCTCCGGTTTTATGGAAGAGGAAAAATCTGTCGGAGGTCCTGACAAGGGTGTTAAGGTGACCTGTCAATGCGGTTGGTCCAGCGATGATCTCCGGAAGTCTGGTTTTCTCGGCTGTCCGCTTTGCTATTATACTTTTAAAAAATCTTTAACTCCGATTCTTCGCCGTATTCACGGGAGTAACCGGCATATCGGTAAAGTACCTGCAAAGATCCCGGTAAAGCAGAAAGTAAATAAGAAAATTACCAAGGTGTTTGATCCTTCGGAGATAAATAATTTAAAAGGGAAATTAACTGTTGCGGTAAACGAAGAGCGCTATGAGGATGCTGCAAAGCTCCGTGATAGGATTAAGAGGCTGGAGAAAAAACTTAATAAGGATATGAGCTGATGTTTGAAGAACTCGTAAAATCAACCAGTAAATGGCTTTTGGAGCCGGGTCCGAGTTCTGAGATTGTTATCTCCTCCAGGGTTCGTCTTGCCCGGAATGTGAATGGTTTTCCATTTTCACACAATCTTAATGAGAAGGACGCAGAAGAACTGGTTGGTATGGTTTCTAAGGCCGTAGAAAAGAGCAGGTTGTTTAAGGGTGTAAGAGCCGTGGATCTTATGGCTCTTCCTGAACTTGACCGTATTGTTCTTATGGAACGGCATATTATGAGTTATGATCATGTCATAAATGACCGGAAACGGGCGGTAGTATTTTCAAAAGATGAAAGTGTGTCCGTAATGATAAATGAAGAAGATCATCTCCGTCTTCAAATCCTTCTTCCCGGGATACAGCTGGCTCAAGGCTTTGCTGCTTTGGATAAACTTGATACGGAACTGGAAAAGAAAATTACCTACGCCTATGATATTGATATCGGTTATCTGAGTGCTTGTCCTACCAATACCGGTACGGGACTTCGCGCTTCAGTGATGGTTCACCTGCCGGGATTAGTGATAAGCAAAGAAATAACAAAAGTTTTAAATAACATTGCCCAGATGGGGCTTGTTGCCCGGGGTTTTTACGGGGAAGGTATTGATATAAAGACCCCATTTTTTCAGATTAGTAATCAGGTGTCTCTGGGACATACAGAAGCAGAAATAATAAATGAAGTTGACAAAGTAACAAAACAGCTTATTGATTATGAAAAGAAAGCAAGAGAATCGCTTTTTAAAAATGCCAGGACCAAGACCGAGGATAATATCTGGCGTTCATACGGGATCTTGAAAAATGTCCGCTCTATTAATTTTGAAGAAGCAATTACCCTTCTTTCCTCGCTCCGGCTCGGGATAGAAAGCGGTATAGTAAAAGCTGATATCAGGATGGTGAATGAACTTTTGATAATAACCCAGCCCGGTCATATACAGAAATTATTTATGAAAGAAATGGGTGAACCGGAGAGGGATCAAAAGAGGGCCGAAATTATCAGAGGAAAACTGGGGTGAAGGAAGCAATTGCAGCAAGGTAAGCACAAACAGCAAGTACAGTAAGTACGAAAAGTAGAAAAAGCCTGGTCGCCAGCGTTTAGGCGAGCAGTCCGTCAACGCTTTGTGGCGGAAAAGACAGAAAGTGAAGGAAACGAAGCAGGTACAGTGAGAAAAGCGAACAAATAATATCACGTTAATGTAGAACGTTAGCAACGTTTATCCTGCAAAGCTTTGGCGTAGGAGGGTGCTAACGTGTAACGTTTAACTGTAGTGCTACAAAAATATCCGTCTGAGGTGAAGACTTTCCGGCGGGTGAATAACAGAAACAAGTTTTGTAATTTGCCTTCTAAAATATAAGGCATTATTATGTTTCGGTATCCGCCTGGGCGGAAGTGGAATCGTATTAAAAAGGAAAGTGAAAAATGCATCTGAATCCCGTGGCAATATTTCTAATCCTTCTACTGATGTCATATCTTGCAATATTTCTGATAATTAAAATACTTCACCTCTCTATGTTCATATTCAAGATGGTGGTTGTTGTTTCTTTAATGTTAGCTCTTTTTATAGGGTTACTCTTTATGTTTGGAATGCTGGAAAAATTTCAAATATTGATTGATTTAATTGATAAAGTAAAAGAAATTGTTAATTATGTTGCTCAAAAAATAAAATAGCGGTCATCAGCCTGCATTAATTTAAGTCTAAAAACAGTATATTTTCGAGGTGTTAATTGGTATTACTGAAAATATTTGCATGTGTAACAGTGTTTTCCTCTGTTCTTTTTGGTTCAGACTGGTCTGCATACCTTGGTCCTTTAAGAAACGGTGTATCACAGGACAAAAACCTTCTTAGTTCATTTCCAAATGAGGGTCCGGAGATATTATGGCGGGCGTCTATGGGTGTCGGATGGTCTGCTCCTGTCATATCGGATGACCTTTTGTATATAACTTCCTATGAAGACAATAATAAGGAAGTGGTATTGTGTTTGAATGCTATTACCGGCAAAGAGATCTGGAAATATACTTATCCTGTTGATTACGGAAAAATGGAATATTCCTACGGAGGGCCGAGAGCTTCGGTTACTATCTCTGCCAACTATGCCTGCTCCATAGGAGCTATGGGTAACATGTTCTGTTTTGATAAACTTTCCGGAAAGATCATCTGGGAAAAAAACCTGGACAAGGAATATCCTCCGGCAAAGAGAGCGTGGAAGGGCTGGACTATTTCGCCCCTGGTCGAGGACGGTAAAGTTGTCGTAAATCTCGGGCCGGACGAGAAAAAAGAAAATGAAAGGTGCGCAGCTTTTGAAATGAAAACAGGAAATTTGAAATGGTTATACAAAAGTCCTGTAAAGATAGTGACGACCGTACAGGTGAGTCAGACTCCCCAGCTTGCAATATTTGACAATGAAAAGTATCTTCTTTACTCCCCTTATGCCCGTTTGACGGCCCTAAAACTTTCGGATGGAAAGCCTTTATTTTCTTATCAGCTCTCGGAAGGAAATGATACGATAGCCACACCTGTCTATGTCGGCGGTAAACTTCTTGAGATGCCCTTTGGAAAGGAACAGATAATGCTGGATATAAAAAAAGAAAACGGCAGGTATATTGTCAGGGAAGTGTGGAAGACAAAAAATTCGCCTTCCGGGCATGCGGGCTATCAGGAATGGAACGGAAATCTCTTCGGTTTTGCAAGCTGTTTTTCTCTGGTCTGTATCAGTTCGGAAAAAGGGCAGATTATGTGGTCCAAGTATGGTTTTAAACAGGACTCCTCCCTTACGGTTGCGGACGGCAAGATTTTTATAAGAAACGGTAAAGAGCTGATAATTGCCGAAGCTGCCGGTAAGGTTTACCGCGAACTCTCACGTATCTCCTTTAAAGTCGAGAGTAACAGTAAGGACTCCATGGGGTGGGTCGCTCCCCTTATCGTGGACGGAAAGATGTATTTGAGATTCAGCCGGGATCTCCTCTGTCTTAAAATACGCTAGCAGGTTGCTGAAAAACTCTTTTTAATATTTTTTCAGCTGCAATTTTTATCATTTTACCCGCCATTTGAGGGCAAATGGCTAGGTAACCCGCTGTCCACCATTCGATAATCGAATGGTGGACAGCCTGCTAGAAGAATAAATATATATTATGCCTGTTAATAACGGTGTGTTTTTATTTTGGATTCCGTGTTACTTGTTATTCGTGCCTTTTTATGCTAAAATGCTTTTAATTGCTGAGTGTTTTGTAAATGGAGGAATATTATGTTTCAAAAGTTTACTGAAAGAGCGCAGAAAATTATTATTTACGCAAAAGAAGAAGCCGGCAGGCTTAAGCATGATTATGTCGGGCCGGAGCATATTTTACTGGGGCTGATACGGGGCGGCAGCGGGGTGGCTATCGGCGTTATGAAGAATATGGGGGTCAGTTTAACAAAACTGAAAAAAGAAGTTGAAAGCATGCTCTCTCCCGGTACCGGTACTGTTCAAATCGAAGACCTGTCTTTTACTCCCAAGGCAAAGAAAGCCCTTGAACTTGCGATTGAAGAGGCCAATAAAATGGGGCATGGTTATGTGGGGACGGAGCATCTTCTTCTTGGTATAGTTAAAGAAGGGGAGAGTGCGGCGTCAAAAGTGCTCGGGAGTTTTGGAATTACCCTGGATCATGCCAGAGAGATTACTATCGAACTTTTGGGCGGGCAGTCTTCTTCTTCAACCTCAAAGCAAAATCCTTTCTCTCAAGGTATTCCTCAACATCCGGGGGCTCAGCCTACCGGCCTAAAAACAAGTAAGACTCCGGCACTGGATGCTTTCTCGAGAGATCTTACAGTTTTAGCAAGGGATAATAAACTTGACCCTGTTATCGGAAGGGAAACAGAAATAGAAAGAGTAATACAGATACTTTCGAGGCGTACCAAGAATAACCCGGTGCTTCTGGGTGAGGCGGGCGTAGGAAAGACCGCGATTGTTGAAGGTCTTGCTCAAAAAATTATCTCCGGGAATGTCCCGGAGCTTCTTGTCGGGAAAAGAGTTCTGACCCTGGATCTTGCGGGTATGGTTGCCGGCACAAAATACCGCGGTGAGTTCGAAGAAAGATTAAAAGCGGTGATGAATGAACTTCGTCACAGCGGGAACGTTATTATTTTTATAGATGAGCTTCATACTCTGGTCGGCGCGGGAGCCGCTGAAGGGGCTATAGACGCTTCTAATATGTTAAAGCCGGCGCTTTCAAGAGGCGAGGTGCAGTGTATCGGGGCCAGTACTTTAAATGAGTACAGAAAGCATATAGAAAAAGACGGAGCATTGGAAAGAAGGTTCCAGACTATTATCGTAAATCCTCCGTCGGTGGAGGAAACAGTATTGATCTTAAAGGGGCTGCGTGATAAATATGAGGCTCACCATAAGGTAAAGATAACGGATGACGCTATTAGAGAAGCTGCTTACCTGGCAGACCGGTATATTACCGCGAGATTTTTACCTGATAAAGCCATAGATATTATTGATGAGGCCTGTGCGAGGATTAGGTTGCAATCCTCTGCCCGCCCTACAGAAGTTATTTCCGTGGAAAAAGATCTTGAGAATGCAATGAAGGAAAAAGAATCTGCCGTGAAAGCACAGGAGTTTGAAAAAGCGGCGAGCATGCGGGACCGTATAAAAGAATTAAAGATAAAACAGGATGACATTAAAAAGCTCTGGGAAAAGTCTCAGGGTGTAATAGAAAAAAATGTTTCTGCCGAGGATATTGCAAAAGTGGTTTCCCAGTGGACAGGAATTCCGGTTTTTAAACTGGAAGAGAAGGAGTCCGTTAAGCTTCTTAATATGGAAAGCGCTCTTAGAAAAAGAGTGGTCGGGCAGGAAGAGGCAATCAAGTCCGTTACCAATGCAATACAAAGAAGCAGGGCGGGTCTGGCTGATCCAAAGAAGCCTATCGGTTCTTTCATATTCCTGGGCCCTACCGGTGTTGGAAAGACAGAGCTTGCGAGAGCGCTTGCGGAGTTTATGTTTGAAGACGAAAAAGCTCTTATTAGAATAGATATGTCGGAGTATTCTGAGAAATTTGCCGTGTCCCGTCTTATGGGTGCGCCCCCCGGTTATGTGGGTTTTGAAGAAGGCGGACAGTTAACGGAAAAAGTCAGACGGCGTCCGTATTCAGTAATTCTTTTTGATGAAATAGAAAAAGCACATCCTGAAGTGTTCAACGTCCTCCTGCAGGTGCTTGATGACGGAAGGCTTACCGATTCTTTCGGCCGTATCGTTGACTTTAAGAATACGGTGGTAATAATGACCTCAAATACAGGCGCCCGCTCCATAGATAAAGGCGGCTCTTTAGGGTTTAAAAAACAGGATGATAAGGTCTCTTATGACGGAATGAAAAGCAAAGTTATGGATGAACTCCGGAAAACCTTTAATCCTGAGTTCTTGAACAGGATAGATGAGCTTATAGTTTTCCACCAGCTGACCAAGGAAAATCTGACGAGTATTATTGAACTTCTTATCAAAAAAGTGGAAGAGAGGCTTACAGAAAAAAAGATCACGTTAAAACTGGATGCCTCCGCTAAAGAGTTCCTTATCGAAAAAGGCTATGATCCTGTCTTTGGCGCAAGACCGCTTAAAAGGGCTATCCAAAAATATATTGAGGACCCGCTTTCTACCGAGATCTTAAATAAACGTATCTCCGAAGGCGGCTCAGTCACAGCAAAAGCCAACGGCGATAAACTGATGTTTGAGAAGAATTAAAGAAGGTATTAGGCCCTGGGTGCTAGGTTGTAGGTTTTTACTGTGGAGGTTTTGATAAATTAAATACCACAATAATGTAGAACGTGAGCAACGTGCAACTTGAGTAACGTTTTAACGGCATGAACAGGCTGAATTGCTTCAATATAATAAGAATAAGGACAAGTGATATGTATAGCAGAATCGTAGTCAAGATAGGCACCAACTTACTGGCTGATAAAGTAAAAGGTATTAACACCTCTCGTGTTATAGAGATTGCCAAGACTCTTTCCGGCTTGGAAAGATCCGGTAAAAATATTTGTCTGGTTACTTCCGGAGCTATTGGCGCGGGAGTTGCCGCTTTAAAGCTTAAAGAAAAACCCGTAAGTATTCCTGAAAAACAGGCAGTTGCGGCGATAGGTCAGCCTCTTCTTATGGAAGCTTATGAAAATGCGTTTAGAAAATATGGATCGGTTATAGGTCAGATACTTTTAACAAAAGACGACTTTACGGAGAGGAAAAGGTATTTAAACGCAAAGAATACTTTTGATGTGCTCCTTAGAAAAAGGGTTATACCTATCATAAACGAAAATGATACGGTAGCGGTAGATGAGATAAAAGTAGGGGATAATGATAATATCTCCGCGATGGTTGCGCATCTTGTCGGAGCGGACCTCTTAATAATACTTTCTGATATTAAGGGGCTTTGTAAAGAAGATCCGAATAAAAATGCGGACGCTGAACTCATACGTTTAGTCGAAAAAATAACTCCTGAAATAGAAAAACTTGCAAAAAGCTCAAAGGGTGAGCTTTCAGCCGGGGGGATGATCACCAAGCTTCAAGCGGCAAAAAAATGCGCCGCAGCAGGTATTACTATGGTTATCGCCGACGGCAAAGACCCTTCTGTTATAAAAAGAATTGCTTCCGGCGAGCCGAACGGAACCGTTTTTTTACCCTGTAAAAATAAGTTAACCGATCACGAGATCTGGAAACTAATGCACGGGTGTTCAGAAAAATAAATTATAATATTGATAGATTCCTGCTTCGGATCTCGGTCATATTCCGCAGAAAACTCCTAGTGTAAGAGGTTGTGCTAAAATGTAGTTGCCTGATTAAGGCCGTTCCGGCGAATGCAGGCAGTAGGCTCTATACCGTGCCCGCCAATCTTTATGGAGGGAATCTAGCAACTACAAAATGTTTTGGAGTCGCGAGAATATATTGGGTTTTTGGCACAGTTTCGTAAGCTCGGATAGTTTATTGTGCAGCACTGATAAGATTTAAAAACATTCTTTCAGCTACGGGGTCATACGACGGGGTTCTTGGGGAAATTCTTTTCTTAAGTTCAAGACGGCTCAGAATAATCCTGCCTTTTTTGTAGTTGTAGACCACCAGAGGGGATTCTTCAGGTTTTGCGCCAGTTAGTATTGCTTTTAAAGTTGTCTTATTGTCATCTGGTGCGTGTGTTGTTATTACAACCGGGTCTTTGTAGCAGATACCGTTGTAATCATTCCATCTGGCAAGGTAAGAAGGTTTAATGTTGAAAAGTAAAGGACTGTCTTTTTCTGCTATAAATGCCCGTGAAGAAATATCTGAAATAGTTTTTAATTCAACAGGTACTTTTACAGGGACATTACTTTCATCTTCAAGTATTACCGCAGTGCCGCCTTTTTCAAAAAAACTTTCGAAAACCTGATTCTTTAAAGTGTATTCATTTTGGAACTCTTTTAAAGAACAGGTCAGAAGTAGATTGGATTCTATTCCGTCATAATACTCCTTTGTAAAGCTTATCCGGTTTGCGGTCAGGTACTCTTCAACGGTTCCGTTACTCCCGGCTAAGGTTATCTTATTCGAAATAGAAGGAATTTTACTCCGCGAGATCGCATGAATTTCCCTTTGACTTAAAGCGGGTGCGAGTCCCGGAGTTTGTGTAACTACAGAAAAGTAATAAATTCCCTCGTTTTCGGGCAGCTTCCATTCAAAACTCTGAATTAAACGTTCATAGGGCTTTAAAGTTTTTAAAACTGTTGCGCTGTAAAACGGTTTAAGGAAGGTTTCAGAATAAGGAACGTACTCCGGGTTATTCACTGTTATATAGAAATTGTATTCCGCATCCACCGGCTTATCCGTGTCATTGATGTAGTATATATCGGTTTTTAATGAAGACCCGGAAATAAAATTCCTGTTGAAAAGGTCTATTGAAGCAAAAATAGGGGAAAAGGCGCTTTTAATGGCGGCAAGTGCGGGTGAAGGGATATCTTTTCTCCATTCAAAATTAGTTTTTGGATTGTTCCAGTTTGCGTACCAGTATGGAAGTATCGCGTCAAAATCAAGCCGGCGCAGTACTTCTGTCTGTTCGGCGCAGAATTCCGCGTAAATAATATCATCTTTCTGGGTTTCTTTTTTCTTTCCGGCCCATCTTAACTGTCTGTCAACGTTAAAAGCTTCCAGATATTCGGTGGCGAGCATGGTTTTATTCTTATGACTTACTTCCTGGCTTGCCGCAAATTTCGTCACGGTGCTGTAAAAAGATCCTTCCGTACCAAACCAATAACCCTGATAAGGATGAATATCCCTGCCTTCCTCCGTAAGTTCACCCGCGCGGAGTACCGGTCTTGAGGGATCTAAATTCTTTATAGCTTTTGAAAGTATTTCTGTCTCCCATCCTGAAGCTGTTTCTTTTGATTCATTAGAAATAACCCATCCGATTATTGAAGGATGATTGGCAAGTTCAAGTATCCGGGTCAGCGCGTCCAGTGTGGAGTTTTCCTGAAACAATTTCTCCTGTTCTTTGTTGAATTTAAAATCTGTTTTGTTAAAGGTCAGAGGAAATTCCGCCAATATCAGCATTCCGTTTTTATCGAATATATCAAGCCAGCTTTCCGGAGGCGGGAGAGTATGAGTTCTAAAACAGTTAAAATTCATCTGTTTTGCCGTTTCCACCGCATAAGCGTAAATAGCGTTTTTATCTTTTAAATAGCTCCTCTGCCAGTCCATTACGAGTTCGGAACCCTTTAATACTATCCGCTTGCCATTCAGGTAAAAATCCCCGTCTTTAACCAGAAATTCTCTCATCCCGAAGTGTGAAATGTTAAGATAGGGCACTCCACTGGCACGGGCTGTCAGTTCACAGGTGTAAAGATACGGGTTTTCGGTATCCCAGAGAACCGGGTTTTTTAATACAGCATTGATTGAAACGGGGTTCTCACCTTCCGCGGAAAATGTTGAATCAACAATTTTTTCTCCGTTTTTATCTCTTATGAGAAGGTCCACGCAGGGGCTCACGGCGTTTTTTTCTTTTAAAAGCCAGATTTTTATTTTTGCGGAAGAATCTTTCAGGTTTGGAAGAACTACTGTATTTATTATGTAAATATCATCATAAAAATCAAGGAAGATCTCGCCGCTTACTTTAGCCGCGCGGTCACCCCAGTCAAAGGAAGCTGAACCAGCGGGAATGAGCGCTTTGCCTGCCTCTGTTTTAGGAAGCGCTGACCAGCAAAATATCTTCAGATAAATAGTGTTTTTCCCGGTTTTAAGAACCCCTTTTTCAATCTTGACCCAGAAAGGCGCTGTTAATTCTGATTTTCCTGTTTCACTTCCGTTAATATAAGCAACTGCGTCAAAAAATATCTGTTTCCATCGGAGTATAGAGTTAAAAGCAGTTAACTTTTCATCCAGGTCGAAGTTTCTTCTTAACCAGACAATTTTAGTATCTTTTTCGTTAAGTCCTTCTATTTTGTAATGAGGAACCGTAATTGCTTTCCAGCCTTCGGTAGTTTTTGAAGCTTCTTCAATACCGAGAGTTCCTTCCTTATCGAACAGAACCTGCCATTCACCCGAAAGGTTGAATGTCGATTTTTCTCCGGCAAAGACCGTTTGCGATACTGCAATCGCGACAAGTATTTGAATAATAATTCTCAAACTCTTCATTTGACTAATATATATGTAATAAGACAAGGTGTCAAGAACCAAAATCCGCAACCAGTAAAATATTGCAATTGTAATATAATAGACGGATTTTGTTTGATTCCACGGATAAGAAAAAGAGATTTCACTGATTAATAAATCTGTTTTTGCATTTTCTTCTGATTCTGTAAAAGAAATAAAAACATCTAAAAAAGTGTGCTTTCTCCTTCAGATTTCGGGTTTGAAATAGCTATTGAAAGGAGTAGTTCAGATTTATTATACATCAGAAAGTTGCGAAACTCGTCCAAGGCGGGGAGCCAAAATTCCAAAACCCGTCAATGGTTATTGACGGGTTTTTTTGTTTATTTATAGATTAGTTATGCTACAATATTTTGTATGAGGAAAAAATGAACGAATTTATTCTGAAGGCTGAGCTTAAACTGCCGGTCGGGAAATATCTGATCAGAGTTACTGAATCAGAGCTTTTCGTTTCCTCCGGATTTAAAACATTAACTTTGAAACTTGAAACTATTAAAGCAGTTAAAAGCTGTTTTGCCGTACCCGCAAAAGGCGGCGGGTATCTCATACTTTTTATTGTGCTAAAGGAAGGCAGTGAGATAACTCTTTTTCAAAGCGAGGGTTATGAGGAAAACTGCAGATTTACCTATAATAAACTCGGTCAAGAACTGGCAAGCAAACTTGGCGTGCCATTTAGAGAAGAAACGCTGGGAGCCGACGCCTGATGAAAATAATAAGGACAAGTAACTCTCTTGAAATCTCTACAGACAGCAGCACGAGCGAGGTTGTACTTGGACTAATACTTATTGCCTTTGGAATTGTAGCTTTTGCGGTCATTCCTGATGTGCTTGCTACCGAATGGAGTTATAAGCTTGGTAATGTTTCATATAAAATGCGCATGGTTGTGGCTGTATTTAACTCTATGCTGGGCATTTTTACTATTATCGGGGGATTGTATAATATTTTTAAGAAAAGTTACTATATTTTTGATAGCAAGAGTAGCAAGCTCTTTTACGGAGAGGGGGCATTGTCAAAAAAAGGTCTAATTTGGATGGATTTATCCCGGATTGGGGCCATAGAGATACTTGAAAGAGAATATAAATCGAAGAGATATAGATACTGGGTATCTTTAAACACCAGAGATCACGAAAAGATCCTTATTGGAATCTATTTTGAAGATAAAAATGCCGTAGAGAAAGCAGTTTCAGAGATTAAGAATATCTCCGGCCTTTAGGCCGTGCTGGTTTACTTGCAGTGTTATGAAGCCTTGTTGTAAGAGTCCCGGCATAAAGAATCTTTTCTTAAAAGATTTAATTATTTACACATCAACCAGTTGCGAAGGTCGTCCAGTATGGGGAGCCAGAAAATCCAGAACCGCAGGTTGTATAAAGCAATCTGCGGTTCGTTTATTATATTCCTATAGAAACATACTCCTGCTTTTGCTACAATACGTTATGACTCTTAAAAAACTCGTTGAAAATAAAGCTAAGGCGGTTAAGGCTGCAGGGTGGAAGCTTTACAATCTTTCTGCGGAAAAGAAGAATAGCTTACTTTTTAGGATTGCTTCCGGACTTCTTTCCGATTCTAAAGCCATTTTAAAAGCAAATGCTTTAGACATGTCTAATGGCAAAAAATCAGGTCTTTCAGGTACATTACTTGACAGGCTTCTTATAAATGAAAAAAGAATTGAGGGAATGATTGCCGGAATTAAAGATGTAATTGCGCTTCCGGATCCCGTCGGGACAATTCATGACAGAAATTACAGGCCTAACGGTTTGAAAGTCGAAAAAATGAGGGTTCCTCTCGGGGCAATAGGTATTATATATGAAGCCAGACCTAATGTTACGATAGATGCGGCTGTACTTTGTCTAAAGGCAGGGAATTCAGTGCTTCTTCGAGGAGGTTCTGAAGCTATTAATTCCAACAGGGCTCTTGTGAAGGTGCTTAAGAAAGCAGTAAAGGAAGAAGGACTCCCCGTCAGTTGTGTCGAATTCATTGATACGACGGATAGAACTGCGGTTAAAGTAATGATAAAACAGGATAAATATCTGGACGTAATTATTCCAAGAGGCGGCCAGTCTTTGATTAAATATATTATAGAAAATTCTTCGGTACCGGTTATAGCTCACGGTGAGGGAAACTGTCATATTTATGTTGGAAAAGCCGCTGACCTAAAAGCTGCCGAAGAGATAGTCTTTAACGCGAAGACCCAGCGTCCTTCCGTATGTAATGCGGCGGAAAAACTTCTTGTGCATAAGGATATTGCCAGAAAGTTTATTCCCTCTATGCTGAAGCGCCTTGCGGATTTTGGAGTGGAAATACGTGCGGATAAAGCCGTAAGAGCTATTTACAAAAAAGCAAAGCCTGCCGTAGAAGCTGACTGGTACAAAGAATATCATGATCTTATTATCGGGGTAAAACAGGTGTCAAGCATAGAAGAAGCAATTAAACATATCAACACCTACGGCTCGCATCACAGTGATGCCATTGTTTCCAGAGATAAAGCCGCCTGTGATAAGTTTATAAGAGAGGTGGATTCCTCTGCAGTGTTTTCTAATGCTTCTACAAGATTCAATGACGGGTTTGAACTCGGCCTTGGCGCGGAGATAGGAATTAGCACGCAAAAATTACATGCAAGAGGTCCAATGGGGCTTTTGGAGTTAACAAGCAGTAAGTTTGTGGTAATAGGAAACGGACAGGTAA
The DNA here is from genome assembly GCA_001778375.1 of Candidatus Firestonebacteria bacterium RIFOXYD2_FULL_39_29. Taxonomy (NCBI): domain Bacteria; phylum Candidatus Firestoneibacteriota; species Candidatus Firestonebacteria bacterium RIFOXYD2_FULL_39_29. The sequence continues at coordinate 13,768 of MFGV01000042.1, read as the reverse complement.
GAAAATAAGACAAGAGAAATTTACTATTGATAAATGACGATTGACAATTTGGGGTAGGCAGGAAAAGCTCTGCCAAATATTAAAGACACAGTTAAAAAGAACTTTATAAACTTTATGAACCTTACAAACCTTATGAACTAGTATTTATTGGAGAAAAATAGTGAGTAAAAAAATAGTATTTCCAAAGAACTTTATTTGGGGGACGGCTTCGGCTTCTTATCAAATTGAAGGAGCGGTAAAGGAAGACGGGAGAGGAATTTCAATTTGGGATAAGTTTTCACACACACCGGGACGTATATTGAATAATCAAAACGGCGATGTTGCTTGTGACAGCTATCATAAATACAAGGAAGATATAAAACAGCTAAAATGGCTGGGTGTGGATGCTTACCGATTTTCGGTAGCCTGGCCGAGAGTAATTCCAAACGGTACCGGGAAGGTAAATGAAAAAGGGTTGGATTATTACGAGAGGGTCGTTGATGAACTCCTGAAAAACGGGATAAAACCTTTTGTCACTTTGTATCACTGGGATTTACCGCAGGTGCTCGAAGATAAGGGCGGCTGGAGAAAAAAGGATACTTCTTACGCTTTTGCTGATTATTCTGAGGTTGTAGTAAAGCGGCTTTCCGACAGGGTGAAAGACTGGATAACGCTAAACGAAGCTCCATGCTGCTCCTACCTGGGTTATAAATTAGGTATTCACGCCCCGGGCGCCAGAGTAAGTAATAAAGTCTATAATCAGATACTCTTCAATCTTCTTCTTGCCCATGGACTCGGGCTTTCAGTGATCCGGGATTTTGGCGGGAGCACTGCAAGAGCAGGGATTGCCCATGATATTGGGACTGCTGCGCCTGCAACGAAGAGCAAAGCAGATTATGAAGCAGCAAAGAAAGAGTGGATCAGGAAAAATTCCATCTGGCTGGATCCTTTGTTTTTTGGAAAATTTTCAAAGGCGGATCTTAAACTTATGGGGAAGGATGTTCCTGAGTATTCAAATGGGGAAATGCTCCTTATTTCAAAACCAGTAGATTTCTTTGGGATAAATGTATACGCTTTGGAGGACAGATGTCATATCTCAGCAAAGAAAAACGGCAAGGTGAAAAAAATACCTATATCACTGGATGCTCCCAAAACCTCCTTTTTCTGGGAAATTACTCCGGAAGCGCTGTCCTATAATATAAGATTTGCCTGTGAAATTTATAATCCAAAAGAAATCTTTATAACAGAAAATGGTGTGGCTTTTAATGATGTGATACTTCAAGACGGCAGGATTCATGACAGCCAAAGAGTTGATTTCTTTAAAAGCTACCTGGCGGAAGCTGCAAAAATAGTGAAGGAAGGTTATCCGTTGAAAGGGTATTTTGAGTGGTCGCTCCTGGATAACTTCGAATGGGCGGCCGGTTATACCCAGCGATTTGGTATGATTTATACGGATTATCTTACACAAAAAAGAATTCCAAAAGATAGCGCGTATTTCTATAAAAAACTGATAAAAGAAAACGGTTACAAGTTTCAGCCGAATTAACTGGAAATATTTTTCATAGAAAAGTAAAATATAGGATATTAAGCTATGTTTTGCTTTAATCAATCAGGAATGGAGAACAAGTTATGGCAAAGAAATTCGCTTTTATAGGCGCAGGGAGTTTTGGATTTACCAGGGGACTGGTCCGTGATATTCTTACTTTTCCGGCTTTTGCGGATGCGGAAATAGCTCTGATGGATATTAATAAGGAGCGGCTTAACTGGATAAAACAAGCCTGCGAAAAGATCGTCAAAGCCGGTAATTACCCCGCTAAAATTACGGCAACGACAAGCAGAAAGGAAGCTTTAAAGGGCTCTAATGGCGTACTCTGCACGGTGCTTGCCGGCGATGTGGAAGTGTGGAAACATGATATATCTATTCCTAAAAAATACGGGGTGGATATTAATGTGGGCGATACCAGAGGGCCTGCGGGAATATTCCGCGCTTTAAGAACAATTCCCTTGATGCTCGATATTTGTAAGGATATAAAAAGATACTGTCCCAAAGCGTTATTTTTAAATTATACAAACCCTATGGCGATGCTCTGCAGAGCAATGCAGGGGGAGTTTCCGGAATTAAATATCTCCGGCCTTTGTCACAGCGTTCAAGGTACAGCTTCCGAATTGGCTAAAATGATCGGTGCGGGTGAAGCAGAGATAACGTATTTATGCGCAGGAATAAATCACCAGGCGTGGTACCTTAAGTTTGAAAGAAACGGAAAAGATGCATATCCTGAAATCAGGGAAGCGTTGAAAATTAAAAAAAATTACATGGCAGATGTTGTCAGAAATGAAATGTTTAAATATCTCGATTTCTATGTCACGGAATCCAGCGGTCATAATTCCGAGTATAATGCCTGGTTCAGGAAAAGACCGGACTTAATAAAAAAATACTGTATCGGCACAAGCTGGAATCCCGGGGCTCATGCGTATATTGTTAAATGTTATTCCAACGCAAAGAAGAACTGGAGAAAAGATATACAGAAATGGCTGAAAGATCCGAATGTAGATCTGAAACGCGGCAATGAGTATGCTTCTTGTATATTTAATGCGGTATTTGGAGATCAGACAATTTATGAATTTAACGGAAATGTAAGAAATTTCAATCTTATTGATAACCTGCCCTATGGCTGCTGTGTAGAAGTGCCTGTTGCAGCCTCGAAAGAAGGCCTTAGGCCCGTTCACGTCGGTGCCTTACCCGCGCATTTAGCCATATTAAACAACACAAGCGCAAGGTGTGAAGAACTGGCAGTAGAAGCCGCAATTGAAGGCAACCGGAGAAAATTATTCCATGCTGTTGCCTTTGACCCGTTAACGTCTGCGGTTCTAAGTCTTGATGAGATTAATGCTATGGTTGAGGAAATGTTAAAAAAGAATAAGGAATGGCTCCCGCAATTCAAATAGATGCGCAGATGCTTGGATGAGCGGAGGCTCGGCAAAAGAACAGAGGTCGAAGGATATATAGAAGGTTTGGAAAAACATAAAAAGACGTATTTTTGTTGTAGCTTGTTTTAGAATTTGTTTCGAATTTGTATTTAAAGGAGTTTTATGCCGAAAGAAACTATGACATCGAAAGAAAGATGGCTGGCTGTTTTAAAAAGACAGAAACCGGACAGATTGCCTGTGGATTACTGGGCGACAGCTGAGGTTACAAAGAAGATGCTTAAACATTTGGGGCTTTCTAAAGAACGGGAAATGTTTAAAAAACTGCATATTGATGTTCCGGTTGGTGTTGGCGGCAGGTATGTCGGACCGGCAATACCAAAAGACTGTGACGCTTTTGGAATAAAGTACAAGGCTGTAGATTATGGTTCGGGCAGTTATACTGAAGCCGCCTCCTCTCCGCTTGCGTCGTATGAAACTGTGGAGGAAATTGAGAAAAATTACAAGTGGCCTTCTCCTGACTGGTGGGATTACTCGACTCTTCCGTCACAGCTGAAAGGCTTTGAGGAGTATCCTGTTGCCGGAGGTTATTGCGAACCTTTCTTGATCTATAAGTGGCTGAGAGGGGGCGAACAGGCCTTTATAGATCTTGCCATAAATCCTGAGATATGTAATTATATTTTAGATAAACTATACGGTCTGGCGTTTGAAAATATAAAGAGAATTTATGAAGCGATTCCGGGTAAGGTTACCTACTCCTATGTTGCCGAAGATGTCGGCGGGCAGGAAGATCTTATGTACTCACCGGAGCATATAAGACAATATTTTCTTCCCAGGATGAAAAAAGTAATAGATTTTGTTCATCAGGGCGGCGCTTATTCTTTCCATCACACTGATGGCGCTGTAAGAAAAATCATTCCTGATCTCATCGCAACAGGGCATGATATTTTGAACCCTGTTCAATGGCGCTGTAAAGGCATGGAACGCGAGGGTTTGGTAAAAGATTTCGGAGATAAACTGATTTTTCACAGTGCCGTTGATAATCAGCAGACGATTCCTTTCGGTACACCTGAAGACGTTAAAAAAGAAGTTGCCGAAAATGTGAAGATTTTTGGCAGAGGCTACATTATAGGCCCCTGTCATAATCTGCAGCCGGTAACTCCGGTAGAGAATATAATAGCCCTCTACGAAGCTGCTCACGAACAAGCCTTTAATATTTGATGTGTAGTTAAAACCGGATAAAATTTTGTCTATCAAATGACATTAAGGTATATTCATTAAAATAAATTTGCTATAATAACTTTCAATGTAAGGGCAAACAGGAGAAGTCGCCTAGTTGGTCTATGGCGCACGCCTGGAAAGCGTGTAAACCTCACGGTTTCGAGGGTTCGAATCCCTCCTTCTCCGCCATTTTTTTGACTTAGTCAAAAAAATGGCGAGATCTCGCCCGTTCGCCGAAGGCGAAACGAGGCGGATCCGCTTTAATGTAAAAGATTATATCAATAAAATGCGGGTTTGGGATGTAGAGTTATCCACAGGGTAGGGACAAATTGTCCCCTCCCTGTTAATGTACTGTGTATTTGTAGTGAAATGTAAAACAATTAAATAGTTTGATGAAAAGTATGAAAAAGAATAAACAGCTTGCAAAACAGGGCGCATTTACAGAGTTTCTTCTCTACACTTCGCCAAACGGTAAGGTAAAAGTAGATATTTTTCTGCGTGATGAAACCGTTTGGTTGTCTCAGGCTAAAATCGCGGAGCTTTTTGGTGTGGAGAGAAGCGTAGTTACCAAACACCTTCAAAATATTTACGGTGAAGGTGAATTGGATAAAAATTCAACTTGTGCAAAAAATGCACAAGTTCAATTTGAAGGTCGAAGGCAAGTAACTAGAGATGTGGAATTGTATAACCTCGATGTGATTATTTCTGTTGGTTACCGGGTAAATTCGAGGCAAGCGACGCATTTTCGCATCTGGGCAACAAAAGTACTTAAAGAGTACATTATCAAAGGTTTTGCCATGGATGATGAGCGGCTGAAAAACCCTGATAATGTTTTTGGTAAGGACTTTTTTGAGGAGCAACTGGCGCGTATCCGTGATATTCGCTCCAGCGAACGTAGATTCTATCAGAAAATAACCGATATTTACACTCAGTGCAGCGCTGATTATGATCCGAATGAAAAAATTACCAAACAATTTTTTGCTACGGTTCAAAACAAACTCCACTTTGCAATAAGCGGTCAAACTGCTGCAGAGATTATTTGTAAAAGGGTCGGGAGTAAAAAAGCAAATATGGGATTAACCACCTGGAAAAACGCGCCCAAAGGTACTATTCGAAAAACCGATGTAAGTATTGCCAAGAATTATCTTAATGAAAAAGAACTTGATGGTCTAAATCGAATTGTAACGATGTATCTTGACTATGCTGAAATGCAGTCGAAAAAAGGTGTTGTGATGTATATGAAAGATTGGACAGATAAATTGGATGCCTTTTTGCAATTCAACGAAAAAGAAATATTGCAGGACAGCGGTAAGATTAGTCATAAAGTTGCAGTGGTTTTAGCCGAAAACGAATATGAAAAATACCAAGATATTCAGGATCGCATACTTGAATCCGACTTCGATCGTGAAGTTAAAAAACTATTAAATTGTAAAAAGAAAAAGGAATGAAAGTATAGGTAAAAGTGCTTAAAAATAAGCACTGTCTCTCATATTTTTAAGAAATAATGTTTAAAATTAGCGGATTTGAAAGCGGTTCTTTTGTCGATTTTCGATTTTCAAAAAGTCTTTTGCAAGTTGTTTGCTCAATTTTCAATTTTATTTTTAGACTTTATCTTGTTATTAAAGGAGAATGCGAATGAAAAAGTTTATGGTTCTTTTGATGACGACGGTGTTTTGCCTGCAAGGTTCTGCTTTCGGGGAGGATGCTAAGGATATAATGAAAAAAATAAGAGAGAAAGATCAAAATATAGGGAAGGTCTTTAAAACATTCAGGATGTCTTATGAAAAAAAAGCGCCCTGGGGTTTTAATGGTACCTTTGAAACTCTGATTAAAGGGGAAAAGAAACGGTCGAATAATAAATCCGGAACATTGACCTCTGATGTTGTTTTTGACGGAAAGACTTACTGGAGTCTTCTTGCTTTCGGGGGGATGACTACCAAGCAAAACAGCAAATATTATGATGATAATGATAAGGGAATTTTTGGATGGTGCAAGAGATTTAACGATGATAATGTAAAATTAACCGGTGAGGAGACTGTTGCAGACAGAAAATGCTATATAATCGAAGGCGATGGCGGTGAAGAGTATCTTAAAAAGATATGGGTGGATAAAAAAACTTTAAGCCTTGTTAAATCTTCCGGCGGCAATATGAAACTTGTAAATTCCGATTTTAAAGTCATTAATGATGATTATGAACTTCCTATGAAGACGGAAATATTTAAAGAAGATAAAATAGATATGACGATTGCTGTAACGGTACTCGAGATAGACAAGGAAATTTCTGATTCAGTATTTAAGGTTGAGGCAAAAGATGAAAATAATCCGTTTGAGGGGTTGTTTAAATAAATAAGCGGAAAATTTCAGATTGTCTGCCGGAGGCTTCATGGGTAACTTAAAGGTAGTCGGTATTTGCGGGAGTTTGCGAGAAGGGTCATTTAATAAGAAGCTTCTTTACTGTGCTAAAATGATTGTTTCGGACATGGGTTTGGAGATGACGGAAATTGATCTAAAAGCTTTGGGCCTTCCATTATTTGATGCGGATATGGAGCTGAAAGAGCTTCCTGAAAATGTGAGAAAATTTAAGAAAGAAATTGAAGAAGCTCATGCTTTACTCATTGCTTCCCCCGAGTATAATTATTCCGTATCAGGTGTTTTAAAGAATGCCATTGACTGGCTTTCCCGGGGAGGAAAGAACTCTTTGAATAGCAAGCTTGCCGTTATTATGGGCGCTTCCGCGGGTCCTTTTGGTACGGTAAGAGGCCAGACTAATTTAAGACAGATATTATCCTGCCTCAATGTAATGGTCCTTCCTCAACCGCAAGTCCTGGTGCCTTTTGCCGATACGGCGTTTAATCCTGACGGTTCTTTAAAAGATGAAAAGACGGCCACGATACTGAAGCGGTTGTTGAAAACAACGTTAAATCCATAAAAAACGTTCAAACGGTACACGTTAGCACGTTACTCACGCTCTACACTATTGTGGTTTTATAAAAGTAACAACTCATTAATATAGAACGTTAGCAACGTGAATGACCTGCAACGTGCAACGGTAAAAGCAATTTTCACATCGCACCAAATAGTTGCTTTCTTGTTCGGGTAAAATAATTCTTGATTTAAGTTAGACTATTTTGCTATTATTAGTTAGTTAATCCTAACTAACTATAGGAGCATTGTGGAAGCGGAAAAGTTATTGGAGCAAATAATAGAATATTTCGGGTATGAATTTACCAGAGTAAATGAAGAGATGACGCATCTGGAGGATTTCTCAGGACTTACTTTTGCTCAAATCGGGTATCTTGAAACTATTGCCCGCCTCGGGCATCCTTCGGTTACCGACCTGGCTTTGACTTTGAAGATCTCAAAACCTTCCGTGACCGTCGGGGTTCAAAAGCTGTGCGAGGGGGGATATCTAAAAAAGATAAATTCCTGTTCTGATAAAAGATCCTGGCATATACATTTAAATTCCCGGGGAAAAAGATTCCTGGAAGCGCACAAGAAATGTCACTCGGCAGTTGCAAAGACCGTAGCCGGAGCTTTTAAAGAGACAGAAAGAAAGCAGCTTACACTGATGCTTGAGAAGTTAGCAGGTCATATCACGGCTGAAAGACAAAAAGCGGGAAAAAAATGAAATCAGTAACTATTTTTTGGCAGAGCCAGAGCGGGAATACCTTTGCCTGCGTTAAAGCGGCGGCGGAAGAACTGGAGCGGGCAGGAACTTCTGTTTTTCTTCATCATATTCTGGCAAAGGAAGCGCCGAAGTTTGATACTGAAGTTTATATTTTCGCGTTTCCTGTTTATAATTTTAAACCCGCGACAGCTATGAGGGATTTTATTAATAATCTGCCGCCGGAGGCAAAAGGAAAAAAAGCTTTGTTAGTCGTTAACTGTTCAGGTGCCTGGTCCGGAACACCTTATGTTATGAAAAAAATATTAAAGAAAAAAGGCATTGAGTTGTGCGGAGGAGTACTGGCGCGGGGCTCTGAAAGTTATATTCTTTTAAGAAAGTACATAAAAGTATTAAATAATACCGGCATGCCGGATCAAAAGGAACTCCGGAAGGTGAGAGATTTTGTGTCGAAGGCAGGCAAACAGGAACTTAAACCAAAGTTTTATATGTTTAATCCTTTATCCTTGTTCTACTGGCTTGGCGTTATTTCTCCGGATAATGCTCCGGGAAAGGCTTTTAAAAACAGGCTTTATGACAAGGAAAAGTGCACGCTTTGCGGGTATTGCTACAGTCTTTGTCCCTCGAGCGCAATTACCAGAGATGCTGATACTCTGAAATGCGATGAAAACAAATGTGTCGGTTGCTGCGGTTGTTTTAATATATGTCCGGTGAATGCGTGGACTACTCCGGTCTATAAAGCGGAGAATTTTTATAAAGGCGCATATGCCAAAGATCTTATAAAAACTCTTAGTAAAAAGGAAAATGGAAAATAATATGAGGCTGATAAAATTACCGGTAATACTGCTCCTTCTTTTTGGGTTTGCAGCAGGTGAAAATCTCGGAAAAGACGGTTACCTGACGCAGGTCAGAGAGGGAAACCTTCTCCTTAAGGCGGCGCTGACATCAGCGGACTCTGCCAGAAAACAGATTGAAGAACAAAAACTGCTGACTTCTCCCTGGGCGTTTTCCGGCTTCCGGCATGGCCTGGATAAGAGCCCTTCTGTTGATGCAATTGCCCAAATTGACACCAAAGTATTTGATGAATTAACTTTTGGTCTTGAACAGAGAACGGACATAGGTTTTTCTGCCAGGGTTTATTACGATATCCAGTATTATTCTCTGGAAGGTATCACTCCTTTGGTAATAAATTTGGGAGGTACTACTGTTAGTTTGAATTTGATAACAACACCAAGATATTATTCCAATAAATTGGCGGCTGAAGTCAAACTGGATTTGCTTAGAAACGGTTTTGGAAGTGAAGTGCGTTCTACGAAAAAAGCAATAGAAGCTAAAAATGAAGCGGTTTACTTTGAGAAAATGTATCAGGCAAAACAAGTTTTGATGCAGGCGGAGCTGGCGTACTGGGAGCTTTCTCTTGCAAGAGAAACCGTAAAGATACATGAGCAGTTATTAAATCGTGCAAACCAGCTGGATTCCTGGATGCAGAATAAAATCTATCTTAATTTGCAGGATCAGAGCGATATCAATCAGTCGAAGTCTGAAGTCCAATATAGAAAATTGGAGCTAAAGGGGGCTCTGGATACGGAAAAATCGGCAGCCCGTACTTTTAATTATCTTAGAGGAAAAGATATAGGAAAAGTCGAAGAGGTTTTGGATTTACCCGGCGAAAAAGATCTCAGTTCGGATCTGAAAATATCCGATCCGGAAAAACGTCTTGATTACATAGCGCTTCTTAGAAATCTTGAAGCGGTAAAAGCCGGGACGGCGGCGAAAAAAGAGGTGCTTTCGTCTGAACTGTCCATTGGCGCATCCGCCTCTTTAAATGCTGTTGACTCTGATCTTCCCACGGCCTGGAGTAATTCTTTTAGGGGGGATAAATATGTCTACGGTGCAGGGATTAACCTGCGGGTGCCTTTGGATTTTCCGACGGATGCTCTTTCAAAGGCTTACGACGGGGAGTGGAAGTCATTGGAGCTATACAGTGAAGCAAAGCGTCTGGAAATTAAAACAGAATTTTTGGAACTTAACCGCAAACTTATTGATGTGAAAGAACGGTTGATTCTGGCGGTTGAATTGGAGCGGCTTCAGAAGAATAAAGCTAATGCCGAAAGAGACCGTTTGAGTAAAGGAAACAGTGTGACAGCTCAGGTCTTGATGTTTGAGCAGGACTGGTCGAAAAGCCAGCTCGGTGTTTTGGAGATAAAAAAAGGAATACTTAATATAATAGCCCGGCTCAGGCTCTTTGAAGAGTTCAAGGGAGAATAAAGATGTTAATAAGTTTTGTAAAGTTTGTAACGGTCTAAAATCGTTGAAGAATATTATTATATCTTAAATCAGTGGAATCTTTTTAAAGGAGAACTTAATCAGTGAAATCCAAAAGTTATGTAATCTCATCAAAAGATCCGCCTGATATAACTGGCGGGAGTGGAATCTTTTTAAAGGAGGGCGTGAAATGAGTATAGCATCCTTCAGTATCAGACGCCCCGTATTTATAGTATGTCTTGTCATTCTGATGCTGGCTACAGGCATACTTTCACTTTACAGGTTACCGGTTGATTATTTTCCGGATGTAAAGATCCCGATCTTGTCCGTTCGTGTTATCTATCCCGGGGCAGGTCCGGAAGAACTGGAAAGCCTTGTTGCTAAACCTCTCGAAGAACAGATAAGGACCATTCCCGGCGTGAAGGAAATTCGCGCAAATTGTTATGATAATTTTGCGATAATCTGGGTGGAGTTCACACTGGAAACGAACGCCATGGAGGCCGAACAACAGGTAAGGTCAAAGGCGGGGCTGGCTAAAGCCAAGATGCCTAAGGAAATAGAGGAGCCGGTAATACAACGGTTTGGTTTCGCTGACCAGCCGATTATAACGGCAGCCATAGAATCCGATATTTCCCCGAATGAACTTTATGAGTATACGGATAAAGAAATAAAGCCCCTGCTTGAACAACTGGACAAGGTGGGCCGCGTGGAAATATCCGGGGGTTCGAAAAGGGAGATTCAGGTACTGCTTGAAAGAAAAAAACTTAATGACTATACGCTCTCGGTTTCGCAGGTTGCACAGGCTATAGGATTATCCGGCCAGAATATTCCTTTAGGCAGAAGGCCGGACTTAAAAGACCCGGGTAAAGAACTTGTATACCGGTCTCTGGGGGAGTTCAATACTGTCAAAGATGTTTCCAATGTGACTGTAAAATTTATTGGTAATGATATCCCTATACGTTTATCCCAAATCGGGACAGTTGTAGACGGCACGGAGGATGAACAGAGCCGGGCCTTCGTCAACGGGAATCCGGGTATTGTTATAGAGGTGTATAAACAAAATGGTTCAAATACTGTGGATGTTTCCGGCAGGTTAACAAAACGGCTTAAGGAAATTGAAAAAAAACTTGCAGCCGATGTTAAGGGCGCAAAGCTTTACATTGTAAGGGACAGCGCGGTGTCCGTAAAAAATAATATTTTCGATGTTACTGAATCCATAATGATCGGCATTATTCTTGTTATTGTCATAGTCTTCCTGTTCCTGGCTAACGTAAGGTCAACTGTGATCACGGCTCTTGCTTTGCCTAACTCCCTTATAGGCGCATTTATTCTTATATTTGTCGCAGGTTTTTCGGTAAACATGCTTACGCTCCTGGCGCTCTCCCTGGCTGTCGGACTTTTGGTTGATGATGCCATTGTGGTCCGTGAAAATATCTTCAGGCATATTCAGATGGGAAAGGACCCGAAGGTTGCGGCGGAAGAAGGCACCAAGGAAGTCATGCTGGCGGTCATTGCTACCACTCTTGCCATCATCTCGGTTTTCGGCCCTGTCGCATTTGTCGGAGGTATTGCCGGCAAGTTCCTCAAAGAGTTTGGTCTTACGGTCTGCTTCATAATGATTATAAGCCTTTTTGACGCGCTTACCATGGGTCCGATGCTCTCTGCGAAGTTTATTTCCACTAAAGAGTCTAACAATATTTTTGCGCGTATCTGGCGCCGGATCATGGAACCAATAACGCGTAATTTTGAGGCGAACCAGGCTTGGTTGAACAGGAATTACGAAAGACTCCTGAAGAAATCCATATTATACCCTGCTCTGGTCATAGGTCTGGCCGTATTGATGTTTGTTCTGAGCCTCATTCCTATATTTACGAATGCAATACCCCGTACCTTTCTGCCTCCGCCTGACCAGGGTGAATTCAAAGTGGTATTGGAGATGGAACCGGGTACAAGTCTGGAGGCTTCAAATACTGTTGCCGGTCGCCTGGATGAAATTATCAGGAAAAACCCCGAGGTTGAGGTTGCGATACTTGTGGTGGGCGGAATCAGCGGTGCGAACCAGGCAAATATGTTCGTTAAAATGGTTCCCCCAAACAAAAGAAAGATAAGAGGCGCGGCTTTCAAGGAGAAGCTCAGGAAGCAGCTGACAGAATTTAAAAAATATAATCTTGCCATCAGTGACTACGACTTGATGTTCGGCGGGCAAAGGCCGTTTACAATGAGTATTTCAGGCAACGATCAGAAAGAGCTGGAGACGGCTGCGGCGGCAATAATGGATTTGGTAAAGCAGAACCCGGGGTTTGTTGAGCCTAACATATCCTTTAAACCGGGTAAACCGGAACTAAAGATGATATATGACGAACAAAAGACCAAACAGCTGGGAATTTCCACTCTTATTGCCGGTGCCGAAATCAGGGCGCAGATCGAAGGTATAACCCCGGCAAAATTCCGCGAAAAGGGCAAGGAGTGGGATATCCGGGTCCGTCTGCAGGATTCAGACCGGGACCTGAAGGAAGCCTTCAATTTGGTGAAGGTACCGAACGTGAACTACAGACTTGTTAATATCAACCAGGCAGCCAGGCTTGAAAAGGCTGAAGGGCCTTCTACCATTCAAAGAAACAGCGGGATGAGAAATATACGGATAGACTCTGATATAGGGAGCGGCTCCGGGGTGGGCAATATGATGAACTATATTGATGAGGCAATAAAAGAAAAACACCTGCTTCCTCCCGGGGTAACGTATTCGTATCAGGGGCAGGGAGAGCAGTATGATGAGTTGACAAGGAACCTGGGACTGGCTGCCATACTTGCCATACTCTTTATCTATTTGGTTCTGGCGAGTTTGTATGAATCGTTTGTGATACCTTTTGCCCTTCTAATACCTTTACCTCTGGCGGTTTCGGGGGCTGTTCTGTCGCTATGGATTGTAAAGGAGTATCTTAATGTGTTTTCTATGATAGGAACCATAATGCTCTTGGGTATTGCGACCAAAAACTCAATTCTTCTCTTGGATTACACCAAGCAGCTTACGGCGAAGGGAATGGAGCTGTCTGAAGCCCTGATTACTGCCGGTAAAACGCGCCTCCGCCCTATCATCATGACCTCTCTTACCCTGGTCGCCGGGACCATCCCAGTGGCTATAGGGTTAAACGAAGCGGGAAAACAGCGGACGTCCATGGGCGTTGTTATTGTCGGCGGGGTGATTACTTCTACTTTGCTCACTCTTGTAGTTGTGCCGGCGGCGATGATATTCGGAAACAGATTAAAATGGTTCTTTTTTACTTCCTTGCAGCATACGAAAATATATTTTAAAGAAGCACGCTATTACCTCGTCCGGAATACGGAAAAATTTATTGGTAACATTGTTTACGCCTTTCTTCAGATTCTGATGAATTTTGTTTGTATCTGCGGGAGTGAAGAATACTATGAGTCCTCAGTCGATAAAAGCAGGATTGATTTTGAGAGTTACGGAGTTACTACCCGGCCGGCTTTGGAAAGTTTTATTACAGTAAAAGATTATGAGGCATCAAAACTATTCCCTGATAAAAAGAAAAAAAGTAAATGAGTCCTCTTGTCTCTTACGGCAATTATAAATTGCATAAGTATACCCGATAGGGTGCAATATGTTATATTTGTCAATCAATTCTAAGGATTTCGGTTAAAATCATTGCATTTATACCCTATAGGGTGTATTATTTAGGTATGAAAAGTATAGGCAACGTCATAAAAGAACTTAGAAAGAAAGCCGGGCTT
>MFGV01000041.1 GCA_001778375.1 Candidatus Firestonebacteria bacterium RIFOXYD2_FULL_39_29 | reverse complement strand
GCGAATTTGCTTAAACAGGTAATAATCGTTTTTCTCAGGGTATATACAGGTTTTTATAGGGCTATTTATTATAGTTGCGGAATCGCTGGCCCGAAATGACGAAAATACTAATTCGGGCCTAATGACACCGATATAAATGAGATGGCACAGATAAAACAAGATTAAAACATGAAAACGGATGTCTTCATGTATATATCATTCCTGCCGTTAAAACTTGCTTATGAACCTTTTCGAACTTTTTTCAGTTCGGCAAATATTTTTTCCCAGATAATTGCATCACCTACATTCCTTAATTGGGGTTTAAAGCCAAATTTTAAATATAGAGATATGGCAGGCAGTTTCGGAGGCTGCGTGGTAAGATATGCGTTTTTATGACCAAGTTCTTTCATTCTCATTAAAGAAATTGAGAGCATCGGTTTTGACAGCCCTTTTCCCTGTTCCTCCGGCAGTATTGACACCCAGTGTATCCGGCCTGAACCTTTATCTTTCCCTTCGGTACCAAACCAGGAGGTACAGGTCCCGACAGGTTTTCCGATACCGTTTAAAATAAATAATTGTCTTTGGCTGATAATATTTGCATCTTCGCCAAACTGCTCCTTATACTTTTGCAAATTTCCAACATAATTAAGTTCTGCGGCAGAAACAATATTCACCCAGGTTCTTTCATCTCCTTTTTGATACCACTTTACGGAGTAAGGGGCCGGTAATTCGCAGGCCAAAACACCCTCAAGATTATCCCTTAACATATATACAGTAGGCAATTCACTCATTGTTATACCTCCTCTTTTCTTTTCGTTAGCAACTTGATAACGTGGAACGTTCATAACGTTTCTCTACGGTCTATATCCTGTCTTTTTCCAGATCTCCTTTGCTTTTTTTCTCATTGCCGGAGTCCATTCCATATCGCCTTCTATACTGGAAGGCGGAAGGCCGTTCTTCTTATCCTCTTTGAACGGGGACCAGTTGTCATTTTCGTACTTTTTTCTCTCAGACTCTTTGCTGAAATCAGGTATAGGATAATAATTACCGTTATCAAGACAACTTCTCCAGCCCTGAATAGCAACCGCAGACTGCGCAACGCTCCTGTAAACATTCATAAATGGCTGCTTGCCGGTTCTTATAGCTTGTGCAAAAATATGATTTGTGAAAAAATCCCCGCCGCCATGATCAGCTTTTTCCGCCAACTCTTTTGCCCAGCCGGGAAACTCAGGTTTGTAGGATTTTTCTCTGCTTTCTCCGGACTTGAGGTCAAAAGGTTCATGCACTATTCTGACCTGACCGTTACCCCAGTATCCCTCGCTTCTTACATTTTCCATACTTCCCCTGGTTCCATGAAGACGGTACCAGATTGAATGTCCGGGAGTGAATGTACCGAATATTCGAAAAACTGATCCGCCTTTAGTTCTGACAAGCATCACTGACCCCGGATCCTGAAACCTTATCATTTTTCTTGCGTATTCCCAGTTTGCCATCGCCTGCCCGTTCACGGAAACCGGCATTTCCCCCGTAATTGCCATAAGCGGTGCAAGCGCGTGAGTACAGTAGTAAGT
Organism: Candidatus Firestonebacteria bacterium RIFOXYD2_FULL_39_29; assembly: GCA_001778375.1. Taxonomy (NCBI): domain Bacteria; phylum Candidatus Firestoneibacteriota; species Candidatus Firestonebacteria bacterium RIFOXYD2_FULL_39_29. The sequence continues at coordinate 49,957 of MFGV01000041.1, read as the reverse complement.
AGCCGGCATCCAGCTTCTCCAGTGGTTCCACCCCGGAGATATTCCGAGAAGTTGTTCCGCTGACATCGGATGATTATACTCACCTTCAGCATAAATAATCTTTCCTATCTCCCCGGTTTTGTACAATCTCGCCATCTCCTGGTTAAAGGCCGTAAAAGGATAATTCTCCGCCAGTACGTATATTTTTTTACTTTTTTCCACTTCTCTGGCAAGCTCAACACATTCCGCCATGGTCTTTGCGGGAGTGCATTCACTCATCACATGTTTTCCCGCTCTAAGCGCTTTGATAGCAAAAGGTGCATGTTCGTGAAAGTAATTTGCCACAATCACCGCATCCATTTTATGATTAAGGAACTTGTCATAGTCAGTATATACCGCAACATTATATTTTTTATTAACTTCTTTCAGCTTTTCTTTCCATTTGTCACAGATCGCGACCAGCTCCATTCCTGCATATTTGGTACCATTCATAAAAGATCGCCCCCTGCCTACACCAATTACCCCTACTTTTATTTTATCTTTCATAAAGCCTCCTGTAATTTCATACCGATGTTGCTGTTTTCGCTTTATACCTTTAATATTATACTTGTATTTCATCTGTCATGCGACCATTTTTCCGTATTTTTCAACAGTGTTTCAACATCTTCTTTGGATCCTAAAATATTATTGACATGAATAAACAATCCCTTTGCTGAAAGAAGTTTAAGAGCTTCTTCAACTTCATTTTGTTCCAGAGTTATATGCAGGTTCTTTTTTGCCGCCTGGACTTTTTTCAAAAGCGGAAGATAATGTAAAGGAGTTGGTTTACCGTCCCCCGGCAGGATCTGCACTGCTTGAAGTTTTTTTATCTCAAGTATCGCATCAAGATGATTAAAACATCCTTCCCCGTCAACATGATAAACGGAATAATCCAGAAACTCCATTTGTTTCTCCAACGACGGCATAAATACTTTTCTGAAAGACTCCGGGGATATCATATAGGCAAAATCATTTTGCAAAGGATAGAATTTTCCGGGAGCCCATAAAGGAAACCAGGCAGAGGAACCCTCTGCAGCCTCTTTTGCCAATTCATAAAAACAAGAATAATATTTGATAAATAATTCTATTAAGCGAAGATCCGCTTTTTTTACCTCTTCCGGAATATCCAGAATATCATAAAGGAGCTGTTCACTGCCCCTTATCCCGGCAAGCGCATCACCGCAGGCACCGAGCGCCGTCACAACCGGAGGAACAGAACAGCCCCGGGCCTTTTCTACGGCAAACTTCTGCCATTTCAGAGCAAACCTAAAATGTGGATTATTCTCATTAAACACAAGTTTATCAGTTTCATATTTTTCTACGGTACATAAAGGATTCACCCAGCCGGTTGTTTCCTCAAGTTTTACCTTGCACCCGAGAAAAACAGGCATGGAATCATGTCCGGGATGACCTATGTCCCAGGAAGGAAAAGCTTCTCCGCCATAGAAGGTACTTTTTTGATTATTATCAATTTTAATTGCATGATATTCAAGGTTGCGCCATTTAACCTCCGGATCCGAGGAAACTTCAGGAAGCATGGCCGGCTTTACGCCTTTTAACCGTGCCGTTACCCACATACCGCAGCGGCCGTTATTGTCATGAGCCCACCAGGCTTTATATCTCTTCTTGGTTTCTTCCCAGTCGCTTTTATATTTCAGGTTCATAGACTTCTCCCTAATAACTTCACCGCATTGTTATAGAAAACATCCTCAACTTCTTTTGAAGTGATTTTCATTTTCTGTGCGGCTTTTTTAAAGGCCAGTAGCTCTTCATATATAAATAAAGTCATCTTCTCTATCGTTTTTGCCGAAGCCTCCCGCATTGACGGATCTCTTGACACATCCCCATAGAGTCCGGGCGGAACAAGATTGACATATTTTCCGTTCTCATTGATTCTTTTCATCCTCATTCTGGTTATGGGAAAATCCGAGCCGAAAACCAACCGACCCGGGCCAAAGGTCCTCAAAAATTTCTCCATTATTTCCGAATTAGTATTAGCACTAAAATCAAACATCATATTTTTTGTTTTTACTAATAATTTACACGCATCCCCAAGATCCTCTTCGCAATACGTCCTGCCCAAATGCGCCACCACAAGTTTTATTTCCGGATATCTCTTTTCTATTTCCAAGAGTTGTTTTATATTGACAGGATCCTTAAGCCTTCCCGGGCGGGGAATATGAAGTATTATTACAAGGCCAAACCTGGATGCAACTTCAAGCTGCTCCTTTGGAAGAAAATCAAATATTTCTATATCTTTACTTTTAATATACCCCGGCGCAAAATTCAAATAGGGTTTTAATCCGATAAATCCCCCGGTTTTCACTCTATTCTCCAGTTCTTTTCCTCTCCATTCCGGCGTACTGACCAGAAGGCTTGGAAAATTTTCTTTTTTGGCAGCTATTGACGCATAATTATTAGTTTTTTCAAGCGACAAGTATTTTTCAGGCATACCAAAGACAACAGGGATAACCTTCTTTCCCGGAAAAAGAAGAGAGTAGGTAGCTTGAAGATCTTCCATAGAATTTTCCTCAGCCACAAGCTTAGGCCACTCTGCCCCTCTGTCTTCTGATTCTGTTTTAATTTTAAACTTCTTAAGCCAAATATGTGAGTGTATATCTAGAATTTTTTCAGGCAAAAACTCAGCCAACTCTTTAGAATAAACATCCTTGTCAATTTCTTTTATGTTAAAAAGTTTTTTTCGTATGCCGGATTCCGGTTTAAAGACAGTTACGTTCTCTCTTCTTTTCTCCCACGCCTCAAATTCATCTTTAAAAACTCCTGCACCTATTGAAGCAGTCAGAGCAGCTCCTGCCGCGCCTGTATATTCTTTATTCAGGCATCTTATTTCAACTCCGAGCGTTTCCGCCATTATTTTTGGCCAGATACCGCTCCTTGACGGCCCGCCGGCCATATATACTTTATTAGCCTTTATCCCTATTTTCTTTAATTCTTTGATCTTTTTTTTCATCAATATACATAACCATCTCATAACATGAAAAGCAGCTTCTTCTCTTCTCATTTTTTTAAATGTTGTAGACCAGGAGGATGGTTTGGTAATCCTCTTTAATCTGCCATTATAGGTTCCGGCCAGAACATCAAAAAGCTTATACCGCCCTTTCCCCGCAATTTCTTTTACCGCTTCGTCGATAACAGTTCCAAGTTCAGGAATGGAAAACATACCTGCCCAGGTATTCTTCTTACGCAGGAACGGATCCGCAAGCATTTTTAACTTTAATATCTTCTTCCTATCTTTAACAGGGAAAAATCCAACCCAGGAAGTTCCACAGGATAAAAGGATCTGACCGGGACAAAGTACTCCGGCACCCCTTGCGCAGGCCGGATGATCAAAAGTACCCGGTATTACAATTACCTCTCTTTTTAAACCTGTTTCTTTAGACGCATTTTTCGTCAAACACCCTAAAATACTGTTTGCTTTCATAATTGCAGGAAGCATTTTTCGTTTAATATTCAACTGATCAAGATATGGTTTGTAGTATTGAGCCTTTTTCTGATCCACCAGGTAAAAAGGTGTAGCGGAAGACGGATCCATTCCCCATTTACCGGTTAAACGAAAAGCCGCATACTCTGAAGTCATTCCTATAAGCGCGGTTTTTTTAAAAATAGTTTTTTTAAACTCTTTAAACCAGGTAATATGCGCTAACGGGAACATTTCAAGAAAAGGCCAGCCTAAAATTTCCTGAACCAATTTTGTATCAAGCTCTTTGAAACATCCCTTAAGTCTGCCTATCATTCTTTTATCCTGCCAGCTTATTGCATTCCAAAGCGGTTCTCCGTTTTTTCCGATTAAAAGAGTGTTCCCGCTTGCAGAAGCCATGCTGAGAGCTCGTATTTTGTATTTGTTTTCCTGCACTTCTACGGCAAGCGCCTTAATCAGTTTGCAGATCTCAAAGTAATATTTTTTTGAATCTATTTCAAACTTACCGCCGCCTTTTTTAATTACCGGTGAAATACATTTTTTGGCAATAAGAATATTTCCTTCTTTATCTGCCGCTACTCCTTTAAGTTGGGAAGTACCCAGGTCCAATCCTATAAAAACATCTGTTTTTCTCATATTTTTAATGCCTGCATCCCTAAAACTGTTCCGGCATTCAATATATCCCCTGTAATATTGCCTTTTGCTATATAAATATGGTGACCTCCCCCGGCCATAGAGTATTTTTCCAGAAAATCCCCCACCGGAATAAAGGGTTTAACCGAAAACTGAGGCATATCCAGACAATCAAATAATTTTTCATCAATAATATTGAGAAGCCCGGTTACCAGTTTAAATCCGCCATCCGGCAGTTTGGAAATATTCACAAAGGTGATCATTCCCTTCTCTGCTTTGTATTTATGGTACATAGTAAGTTTATCACTGCCAAAAGCTTTTTTCGCTATAATGCTGTGACGTGTCTTTTTTTCAGCAAACACAGGATTACTCTCTCCCATATGCGACATCAAAATAAGCCCCCGTTTCCAATCCGGACAGAAAAACTCTGTAAACATTAAATTGCGGGCAAATGGTTCTATGAGTTTTTTTAACATTGCAGTCAGTACATCACCTTCACCTGCATAACCCAATCCGTCTTCCATTAATCTGTCAATTGCATAAAAAGGTACAGATATTATTTTATAATCCAAAAAGTTCATGGTAAAAGCATCCAGTTTTTTCCTGCACACAATACTCTTCATCGCAAGATAGCTGCGCACGCCTTCTTCATGTACATTTTCCGGAACGTTTAGCATGCGGTATTTTATCCTGTCACTCTTTATCTCTTTTGTTATTGCCGTGGATTTTATTTTCTTCATTTCGGAGACAACTTCAGATTCTTTTACAGTAACTACACTTGCTCCGTACTTTTTCTTTAAAAGCCCAAAAGGTACTGCAAAATCACCCATCATCTCAAACGGTTTTCCAGTAATACCTATCTTTTGCCCTTTAAAAGATCCGGCCGCAGCTATATTCTTTAAAGTTTTCTTTATTTTTTCTTTAAATTCTTTATCTTTATGATACCCTGAGATAATATTATAACTTTTTCCATACGAACGTAAAACAGAGGCCAGGTCCATAACCCCGTGAATACCATGATTTTGCATAAGAAATTCAGGCTTCATTCTTTTATAACTCCCGGTCATCGTGGTATTTAGAAAGAACACCGGTTTACCAAACCTTGCCAGAATGCTTGAGACCAGATAACTCGGAGAGTACGAAAGATGAAAAGTAAAGACAGCCTCAACTTTTGCTTTTTTAAAAATTCTTTCCATGCAATCTGCTTCTTTTTTTTTGGTTACAATCCCTGAAGAAACCACAAAAGCGTTCAAAGAAAGCATCTTCTTCAGCTCTTCTACTATATTTTTAAATTCATCTCTTATTTTCGGATCAAACTTATCGTAAAGTTCAAGATAAAGAGGTAAAAATCCGATTTTTGGTTCTCTCATTTTACCTCCACCGTCATATTTGTTTTTTGAGATTCTAAAGCCGCCGTATGAAGCGAGTGGGATATTTTTGTCTCTTCCGGCCTGAAACATCCGAACTTTATTTTTTTCCCAGCAGCTTCACAGATAAAAGCCGCCCACATCTGCAGGATTGCGTCGGTAAATCCAAATTCAAATATATTTCCGGTAATTACCGGAAACTGAGGTTTACAGCCGACAACTATCCTCGACCACGGCTGTTCCTTTCCGTCAGTTTTCAGATAATGAAAGGCGTTAGAATCATCCGTGGTAAAATATGCAGACCCGTTCATACCTTTGACCTGAAGATACCACATATTTGTAGCACCGGGATCCATTCTCTTAGTTTCTATAAACATAGGGAACGGTCCCTGCTCTGTTTTTACCTCGCAAGAAAGAGAAGCATTATCCCAGACATCGCATTCTGCCATTTTACCACTGCCGTCAGGACGTTTTTCAACAAACTTTGAAAGCCGCGCGTGGACATTTTTTGGAACCCAACCCGCCCGGAAGGGTATATGTTCTGCATGTATTCCCAGGTCTCCCAAACAGCCATATTCCCCGTTGTATTTTGACTGTCTCTTCCAGTTAACAGGTTTATTTAGGTCCATATCGCTCGAATGACAAAAACCGGCTTTAACTTCTAATATACGCCCGAACTCTTTCTTCTCTATCCAGTCCCAGAGTCTCTGAGCCGCAGGATAGAACGGAAACTCTGAAGAACACCTGACAAAAACCTTTGGGTTCTTCTTAACAGCGGCAAGTATATTTTCATTTGCAGTCTTGTCAATTCCAAAGGGTTTTTCACCAAGAAGATGTTTTCCCGAGTTTATTATATCTATATATAATTTCTCGTGAAGGTTGTGCGGTACGGCGCAATAGATTGCCTCTATTTCTTTCATATTTAGAAGCTCATTACAATCAGAACTTTTCTTTTTTATTCCGGGGAAATGTTTATCAAACCAACCAAATGACGCGGCATTCGTATCCGAGATGCCTATTATCTCGGGCGCCGGAATATCTCCTTCAAGATGGCACCACCTTGCAGCTGCACTTGCAAACTCCCGGCCCATAAGACCGCATCCTATTATTCCAAACTTAACTTTTTCCATAATTTACTCCGTTTTCATGCGCATAAACGCTGATTCCATTTTACAGATAAGGTACTTCACCATTTTTTTTGTAGAAATAATGGGAAGTTTTGTTAAAGCCGCGGGCGGACAATTTGCTTTGTATGTCTGGGCGCTTATGTCAATGCCTTCAGCAGCCAGCAACTCGGCAAACTTCGCAGCTTGTTCGGCTGTTTTAAAACATATTGACGAAAGAAGTTCCCTGCCTTCAATCATATTTACGATACCCTTGTATTTTTCCGCCATTTTTCTCAGAGATTTTTCATAGTACTTTCCGATTTCATTTATATGCGGCGCATTCGCTTCCGCAAAAGCCATAGTTATCAAATACGCAAGCGAGGCCAGCTCCTCCTGCCCGTTCGTAACAAGCGCGCCAAACTGGTTAAGAGTATCCATTTCTTTTGTCATTATTATTTTTGATGCAGGATATTGTCCTCCCGGAAAACCCTTGCCGATTGCGACGAAGTCGGGATGCAGCCCGTAAAGTTTAAAAAGATACATTCCGGGATACCAGATGCAGGATTGAATCTCGTCAACAAGAACCGGGACATTATTTTTATGGCAAATTTTATAAACTTTTTTCAGATAATTCTGTTTTAATTTTATCCCGCCATAATTCATCATTATTATCTCGTGCAAAAACCCGGCAATCATGTATTTGCCTGTATTATACTTTTTAAATTTCTTTTTGAAATCTTTAATATCATTTATGCTTACAGGAATAGTCAGCGAAACACCCGCCTTAACCGCTTTTTCATGCATCTTTGGCCACATACCGCGCATCATCTGCGCGAAAATAGTCGTTCCGTGATAATTTGAATTTTTCCCTCCCTCATTATCTCCCATTACAAGAAAGACCGGCGTCTTTCCAGCATTTATGGGCACGTCCGATTTTTTATCCAACCGGTAAAATCTCGAAAGCATCATCTTAATCCCTGCTTCTACGGCCAGTGACCCGGTTTCGAGATTTAAAACCCTGCTAAGAATGTGTTTATCTCCGGATATCCTTATCTTTTCAACATCTTTAATATCGTTTTTTTTCAATCCATTGACCGTGCGGATCAGCTCTTCCTCAAGACGGCGGGTAATAAAACCCCGAGTATTGTTATGGGTGATATTGGTAATACCAAGCATTCCGGCGATCTGCAGCAACCTATATCCGGGGAAGTTGTGACCCAGCGATGCGTGGTAATGCTCGCTCTTAGAGATCAAATAAAGGCGCCCATCCTCGCCGATGCGAAAAAACGCAAAACCGCCAAGAGGAGCCGCTTTTAAATTCGTTGCCTTATTAAAACTATCAGTTGCCGCTCCAGAAGCCGTTTTATATAGTGATTTACAAACCCGGGTCCCGATACTTTTAATAAGATTATCCGCCCTCTTCTCGTAATCCCCGGGATAAAACTCCACCTTCTCAGCCGCAAGTTTAAGAGCTTCGTTTTTCTTTAACCCTAAAAATAGAACGGCGTTTTCAACAACACCTTCCATATATTCTTTTCCTAAAAGGTCTTTGAGAGATAATTTAATAGAACGTATCATGTTACCTCCGGCTTTTAATGATTTAGCAGTTATTTGAAATTAATCTATTTTTCTTTCATTATACCCCTGTTCACAAAAGACAATTCTCCCGGAGAATTTCAGTGTATAGCCTTAAATCGAGTTTTTCAACAGATTACTAACTCACTATTTAACTAAAAAGATCCCTTTATTTGATGCTTCTTCAATAAGAGTTAATGTATCTTTTTTGGGTTTATAACTGCCTATCTTTTGAATAGCTGCCGGATTCCAATAATTCCAGTCCGGCTTGATTTCTTTTAAAGCGGCATCTATTTCGCTTTGAGCAGGCAGTTTTCCCTGCGCTATTGATTTCTCAAGGACCCTTAATGATGCAACATATTGTCTGTAAAAATTAAGGTACCAATTTTCATATACTATAATTTGAAAGGTTCTTGATCCTATTGTAAGGGCTACTTCAGATTTATCTGCCATCGGAGACCTGGAAGTAATACTATCAAAAGTTATACTCAATTTATCGCGATTCTGACTTGCCATAATATCGTTCAACATTTCTATATATTCTTTGGCTTTAGCAAGATATTTCTTTGTATCAGAAGATTTCGGGTCTTTACTGAAAGAATCCTTTATAAGCTGATATTTTGCCCACCCGGAGTCCCAAAGAGCCTGCGTCACCATGTCATACATATAATACACATATCGCTGATTGTCTTTTTGTCTGTCTTTCTCTTTTAGCGCCAGTTTTACGGCATTATCTATTATCTTGTCTTCTCCTTCAATATATTTACCGTCTCCAAGGTTCGCTTTAAAAGTTTCTTTTAAGCTTGCTCCCATATTAATTGCAGATTCTTTTCCGTATCTTTCAATAATATACCTTTCCAGCCATTCCCCTTTGTCAAAAGACTTCTTTATTTTACCCGGATTCCACTCGGTATCCATAGCTATGGAGAAAGCAAGAAAATTCCCGGAATCAAGCTCATTATAAAAAGTAGCACCTTTGCATCCGACAGGTATCTTACTCTCAGCAGTAACCCCGTCATTTATTATTCGGTCGCCCCTGAAATCCCCGAAACCTTTGCCTAATCTGTCTCCAGAAAAAAACTCCCCTATGGCTCTTTCACAATGTATCCAATCCCTGCCGCCAAAATGATTACCCTCGGACTTTAAACCCCGTTTTGCTTCGGATTGATCCTGAACTAAACAATCCTTGGGAAGCCTTTTATTAAACTCTTCTATGTTTTTATTTCCCGTCCCCCAGTCCAGGTCCCAGCTCCAAAACATAAACTTAGCAGTCGGATCCAGCTCCCTGAATATTTTGACGGCCTTATCATAAGCATCATACCTCATCTCCGCCTTGCCCTCAGGATTATATATGATAAAATATCTGTCCGCTTTTCCAAATTCTTTTATATACTCTGCCCATATTTTTTTCATTATTGCATCAAAATCCTTATCTTCCGGCAGTAAAAGAGTAGCATTTAACATACTATGCCCGGGGTAAGCTGAGTTAAAAGATTTTGGTACAGAACCCCAGGTACCGCCAAATCCGTACCAGATATCAACATCAAGAGTTCTCATATAATCAAGCATTTTCTTATTAAGGGCTGACCTGTCTTTGGGAGCCAAAACATCCCCTGACCGGTTGACAGCATCATTTATATCAAGTTTGTCAAATACTTTATAGGGAATATCACCCCACATAACATAATGATGCAGAACATTCGCCCCTGTCTTCACTGAAAAATCCGCCCATAATTTCCAGTACTCAAAATCCCAGCAATTGGAGTACTTGGACATCGGTCCTTTAATAGACGTAAACGCAAATCCCTCCCTTATGGGAAAAACAGGTATGTCGGAAAATTCTATATTTTTAACCGGAATACTTATTCTTTTTGGAATATAATCCCCATCTCTGAAATACCCGCAGTCACAATATTTTCTCAGATAGTTATAGACGGCATACATCGCACCCCTGCCCCTGGTCCCGGCAAACACTATATTTGTTCTGCCGTCATCAATTACACTCTTAATAAAATATCCGCCCTCTCCCAAAGTTTTCGGAACGGGAATTTTTCCTTTTGACATTAAATCCTTTGTTAAATCATTTACCGCGCTGTCTCCAATAATTAATCTAACCTTGTCTTCAGGTTTTACTTCCTTATCCGTCTTTATAGCAACAGCCACGCCGCTCATTTCTTTAATGTAACGCGCTAATTCATTCGCCGCATGCTCATAAGAAAAATGAGCCTTTACAGGTTTATAGATCACCCACCCTGTTTTCTCTATCTTTTCACCTTCCTCCGCCCCGTAAGAAAAAATACAAAATCCAATTGCGACAATCATTACACTTCTGATTATTCTATGCATATTCCCTCCTGTCATTATTTATTAAATAATCTACAAATCTCAATTTACTCCAGCAGCTTCGTTGATTGCCTTACAATCAGCTCCGGTTCAATTATTGCCGTTACAGTATTTTCTCTTGAGCCGGATATCCTTTTTAAAAGCAGTTCCAGCGCCTGCTCCGCTATAACGGCTATCTTATAATTCACGGTGGTAATGGGAACTTTAAAAAAACGACTCAATCCGATATTGTCGAACCCTGTTATCTTTAATCTTTCAGGGACGGATATTTTATTTTCTAAAGCCGCATTTATTATACCCGCAGCTGTCAGATCGTTATAACAAATTATCGCCTCCGGCAGACCGTTTTTCAAAAAGCGTTCAAAGAGATTATGTTCGCCCTCTTCACCGCTTACGTCAGAACAGACAAACCATTCGTCTCTCACTTTGATTATCTTATCCGCAAGTATATTTTTTAATTCACGGCCTCTCTCGCTCATAAATTTCGATTTTTTTTCAGCTTCCACATATCCTATTTTTTTTACTCCCAGGGAAATCAGATGTTCCACAAGCAGCAACATTCCTTTTTTATTGTCAATTGTTACCCTGTCATTTTCCGAATCAGCAGGGATCCCGCCGCACCACACTAGAGGAATTTTAAATCTGCTTTTTTCTAAGGCAATGTTAAGAGATCTTGAAGCAAGAACACCTACGGCTCCGTTTTTTACCAATCTTACTACAGCTCTACTTTCCTCCTCGACCGTTTCACCACTCGCAGCAACTGTAAGACCATATCCTTTTTCGTTTGTCAGTTTCTCAACACAGGAGATCATGTCGGTATGAAAAGGGTCTGAAAGATCCGGAGCAATATAACCGATAATTATTCTTTCTCCCGGTTTTCTGAGAATAAAACTGCCTACTGAAGGTACACAGGAAAGCACACCTTCATTAACAAGGACGCGTACAGCATTCTTAATAGTAGGCCGGCTGACTTTTAGTTCCCCTGAAAGATCCGCTTCGCTTGGCAGCTTAGAATTTACAGAATATCTACCGCCAGCAATTTTCTTTCTTATTTTCTCAGCTATCTCCCTATATAATAAATCCACCCTACCTCCGTTATTACTGGTATGTTACTGGTAGTATACATCAATATTTCATTTTTGTCAATAGGCAAAAATGAAAAAGGACTGTAAATTGCTCCCTTACAGTCCTTTTTGCTTATATTAAATTCAGGATCTTTTAGCCCGTATGCTCTGCGTTGATAAGCGCGGATCCAACTTATTGCTTAACTATTTATTTACAATCTGATATATCGGTAAATAACGATAGTATATTTCCAGACATAATACTGCCATCGCAGTTGTATAATTGAAGCCGATTTTATTTTCAAGACCCTGCTTTAAAGGCTGAAAACTCCCATCCTGGTTTTGCTTTGTTACAATGAATTCTCTGAATGTTTTATTCCAATCTTCCCATTTTTTTCCGCCTATTTGAAACAGCGCCAAATTATTGTAATACATCTGATAATAATCCACTTTTGATATATCCATACATAAACTGTCAGTCAATTTTTTAATCAACGGATCATCCGATTTTCCCGTAATAAAAAGACAAAATATTGCAATTGGTCTGGTTGCATCTGTAGCACTCGCAAAGGCCCCCTGTGTCATGTAGCGGCCATCTGTTTTTATAACATATTTTGCCGATGCCTCCAGAGCATTCTTAATTTCCAATTTAAGTATGTTGCTATAGAAGGCATCCTTAAGCGCCATTATAGCCCAACCGCTTACGGACAAATCACTATCTCCGCTTCCGGGTCCATACCTCCAACCGCCTTTGTTAGCTTCGGTTTTTTCAACTTCTTGCGCCGATATAATTATTTTTATCGCTTTTTCCAGATTCGCTTTTATATTACTCGCCCCTCCTACTGCGAACGCCTCGGATAATGCTATTGATGCTATGCAATGAACATACATTGTTTCCGGCTTATATGTCGTATCTCCGCTGATATAACCATTGGGAGTCTGCTTCGAAACTAAATATTTAATTGCCTTTTGCAATGTTTTCGCATATTTATGAGGAGAATCCACTCTATACCCTGCACCTAAAAAAGCTAATGTTGCAAAACTGCTAATTGCTATTTCCGGTTCTCTTACCTGCCAGCCTTCAAATACTTTTGGCTTGACTTCCCATGAACCGTCGGCATTTTGTTTCGCAAATAGATATTCAAGACCTTTATTGACCGAAGTTTCCGTCATCGGAGATCCGCCATATTTCTTTGCCATTTCCGTCCTGTTCATTCTGGCAGAGAAAATACCGATACCCGCACCTATTCCTTTACCGATACCGGTACCCATACCGCCGCCCTCACCGCCTCCGGCTCCGACAATATCCAGCGGCTTAATAACAGCGCTTGACTGATTTTTATCAGCCATCGTTGTGTTAATAACGACTTTAGCGTCAGTAACCTTGATCTCTTGCTTTGTCATTGAAGGAATATCGACAGATTTTGAAGACGGAAGTTGTTTTTGTGTTTCCCACTCCGGCGTCTCTGCCTTTCCGCCGCCGCCCATTTGAAGGATACCTCTAAAAACTGTTTTCCTCATTGTCGGATTTACTATAACTATTCCACTGACTAAAAATAGTATCAACAAGTGCGCAGTGAATGAAACAAAGAAAAACTTTGATTCTTTAACCTTTTCTTTAATTCGCTTTATCAAACCCATTAGACCTCCTCTCTATCAATTATAAGGACCTTTTATTCTCAACTTTTAATTATTGTAATTTTACTTTCTTTAATCCGATATTTTTAAAAACACCGATATTGAATGAGGGGATATATCATCCTTAAACACCTCAAATAATTTATTTATATCGTCTATTACTATATTTCTCACTCCTTTATCGTGTATTATTTTCTCTAAATAGCTCCCCTTGAATGACAATATACTCTTAAGTACTTTTTCATAATCCGATATTACGAATAATTTCTTTTGTTTTATTGCTCCGGCTAATTTCCATTTAAAACTTTTTCCGTAGTTTACTATCGTTTTTTCCGTCTCTTTTGATGAGATATATATTGCAGGCTTATTGCCTTGATATATGAATTGCAGGCCAAATATTGTTTTGCCGCTTCCGGGAGGGCCTTCTATAATGATAGAATTGCCCCTGTAAATTCCTCCATCAAGTATTTCATCCAGCCATTTTATTCCTGTTGATATCAATTTCATATTACTCTTCCTTCCTTTGAGCCTAAAGAGAGCACTCGAGGAGTTTCTTCCCTAATATCTTTTTCCTTCAGCGAATCTAAATCGGGATATGAAAACAGGCAAGATCCTTGTAAAATTTTAAACTGCAAAAGGGGAAATCACCGTAGCATTTTTGCGGCTTTTCTTCTAACTCGGGAATTGAGTCAATCTTTCCGCTTAAATATTCGTTTACTCTTTCTTTGAAGACATCAAGGCGTCCGAGAAGTCCGGCATACCGCAGATCAAGCACATCCAATCCAAATGGCTTTCTTTCTTTAAGCCAGATAATTCTTTGAACCTGCCAGAGTTTTTTAATTCTCTTTTTTAGTTCTCCGGCATCTTTTACCATTTTTTTTAAGGCAGTATTATTTCCGGAATTGTAAGCTTTGTAGGCATTTTGTTTAAAATCCGCTTTTAATCTTAAAACATCAGCAAGTAAAAGAGGAAAGCTTAAGAGATCTTTATTTTCTTTTTCTTCCGTAATTGCCGACTTGATCGTCTTGTAAGCTTTTTCATAGTACGGGTTTAGTTTTCTCCCAAAAGCATGTCCCGAAAATATACCGGTTATAGGATCATCATAGAGAAAAGCCCTGCCGACAGAAACTGGAGTACGCAAATACGCGCTTTTTTTATCCGTCACATCAAGAACCCACGGAGAGACTAATGCTTCAAATGAGTTTCCTGAAATAATTTTTACCTGCTTTTTTACAAGGCCCTTATCCGCTTTTTTCGACCAGCAATATTCGCTATGAAGAACAAGCGCCGGCCAGCTGGCATCAAACGGAGCTTCATTCCCGTCATCACCCCAGGCCGTAATAAGAGATTCCGTAATACCATGTTCGGAAGCTACAGGCATGAAAAGATCCAGATTGTTCTCTGCTTTAGGATATATCGGCCAAAGCCTGTGCCAGTTCCAGATCCCGGGAGAGATCATCGGATTAAAACCGGCCGCTTCATATTGTTTAATATAATTATCATAGACTTCCTTCTTTGTACTGTAATAATCCCAGTACACTACTTTAAGATCTTTTGGAATCAACTTTCTTTGTTCCGTAGTAAATGGTTTTGAACCGCAAAAGCCTACCATAGTATCCCCGTAAATCATCGGCTTTAACCTGAGTTTTTTGCAAAGTTTCATAACTCTTATGGTATGTTTAACAAACAACTCTCTCGGATCGTTTACTTTTCCCGGTAAAAAAGCATTTCCAAGCCCCAAACCGTGCACCTCGTCCATGCTCAGATGTATCCTTTTTGATCTGAAAGGTTTTGTAGCGCTTTTCATCATTTTTTCAAGCAAAACATAGCTTTTTTTATATCTAACATTAAAGCACCGGTCATCATCTTTATATTCAAAATATTTATTATGTTTAAAAATATGAGGCATGTGTCCCAGGGTTTGGATACAGGGAAACATTTCAATCCCGAACATGAAAGCATAATCATCCAGCTCTTTCATCTCCTTCATGGTATATTTTCCCCTCAAATACCCGATAAGCGGTTCATTTTCGACTTCATAAGTATCTTCCGTATAAAAACAAAGCGCATTATATCCTAAGAGTGCAAGTTTCATTATCATCTTCTTTCCGGCTTCCACGGTCATAACGGCATTCCTGGAACTATCCAGCATCAATCCCCTGAATTTAAACGGAGGGATCTGTCTGATCTTTATTACACCCTTCTTATTCTTCTCCAACTCCACCATGAGAAGACCCAGAGCTCTGAAAATCTCACCCTCTTCGTTGTACATTACCGAAATATCTTTGCCAAAGGAGAACACAGAAAATCCTTCCGAGTCCCATTTACCAAAAACTATAGACCGTCCTTTCCCGTGAGTGAAATACTTTGGATAAGCCTTTACCAGTACAGCAAATGACTCTGTTCTTTCAAGTTTAACCTTTTGCATAAAACCCCCCTGTAATGAAACTGTTAGAACGTTGCACGTTATCACGTTACTCACGTTCCACATTAATATGGTATCTCTATATTGGCAAAGCTTTTCCTGCCTACATTAAATTGTCAATCGTCATTCGTAAATCGTAATTTTGTTTTTATTCCTTGCTCGTTTTAGACGCTACTGTTATACCTGCAAGAATCAGAACCATTCCAATAAAGGTAAACAATGTGAATTTCTCATGAAAGAAGAAGACGCCAAAAACTGCAGTCATCAGAGGGATAATAAACTGGAATAAACTTAGTACTCCGGCTTCAACATACTCCAGGGCATAATACCAGATGGTAAAACCGTAAGCTGTGGGAATCAGACCTATATAAATAATTCCAAGGAGCGGTAACGGCGAGAAAGCATCTGCTACCGGAGCTTTCATAAAGAATATCAATGCAAATATCATAAGCGCGCCAAAGATAAAATTCAAAGCAGTAAGATGAGTTGAATCCACATCCTTTACTTTTGCTTTTCCTATTACGGTATAAGCCGCCCAGCAGACCGAAGCGCCCAGCGCGAGAAGATCGCCTTTTATTGTTTCACTACCCAGCATTTTAAAAGCAAACCCGTTGTTAATTATAAGATAACAGCCCAGCAAACCCATTATTACAGCAAATATTTTAACTTTACTGATTTTTTCTCCCAAAAAAAGCGAAAAGAAAATAATAAAAAGAGTGTTTGAATTCATAAGTAGAGCAGAGTTAACAATAGTAGTGTATTTAATAGACAAAAATACCAGAGAACCCATTCCAAATACTCCGAAAAAGCCGAGTATAATAGCCAGCCCCCAGTGGTTTTTTAAAGTCATCCAAAAGGCTTTATCTTTTTTAACCAAAAGAAAAATTAAAAGCGCAACACCTGCAAAGAGGAACCGGAACGCCGCAAAATAATAAGGGCTAAGATCATAGTTGTTGTTTATCCATTTACCCAGCGGCCAAATAGTACCCCACGTAACACAGGCGATAACGCCGTACCATATTCCTTTTGCCTTGTCTTTCACTCTGCTCCTTTTTAAAGTTTAATCGGATTAAGCCACATAACCAAGGCATCTTCCTGATTATCAGTATAATATTTTTTCCTTACTGCTATCAAAATAAAACCGGCGCTTTCATAAAGTTTTTTTGCCGCTGTATTATTGACCCTTACATCCAGAGTTGCAAACTTAGCGCCTTCTTTCAAACCTTCTGTTAATAAGTGTTTGAGAAGTTGTTTTCCCAGTCCTTTTTTCCTATGCTCAGGATGAACTGCGATATTAACAATATTCATCTCATCTTGAAGAAGCCAAAAGCCTCCGTAACCGACAAGTAAATTATCCTCTCTGGCAGTAAAAAACCTCGCACTATTATTTTCTTTAATATCTTTTAAAATAAGAGCCCTCGACCAGGGCAGGGTAAATACGTTCGCTTCAAGAGCCGCAACAGAGTCTACGTCGGATTCGAGCATTTTAGCTATTTCAAGCATATTCCCTCTTCGTTATGTGCTCTTTTTACTTATTCCACTGAT
This sequence comes from Candidatus Firestonebacteria bacterium RIFOXYD2_FULL_39_29, assembly GCA_001778375.1. Classification (NCBI taxonomy): domain Bacteria; phylum Candidatus Firestoneibacteriota; species Candidatus Firestonebacteria bacterium RIFOXYD2_FULL_39_29. The sequence continues at coordinate 32,804 of MFGV01000041.1, read as the reverse complement.
ACAAACACCGACACTGGATCCTGGATAAAAACACTCCAGGATGACAAAACATATAACGAATACTATTTTAATGTTTTGTCACTTTCTTCTTTTACTGTCCTTTCTGCCCTTACTTCTCTTTCTTTCCCTGCTTTCCTTGCTTCTTTATTACTGCGTCCGGCTTCCTTATGTACAGGGGAAGAGTTTTATTAAAATCCTGCTTTTCACCTTTTTGGAGTTTTAAAAGCGCTAAAGCGCCAACTGCAGAAGCTTTGGGAAGAATATCAGGGAAAGAAGCATTCTTAAAGATTTTTTCAAGTTCTGCTCTGCACTTAAGAGTTCCGTTGCCAATAAATACTATTTTTTCGGATTTAATACTTTTCACTGTTTTTATTAAGGCGGTAAGGGATAGAGAATTTTCTGGAAGTATTTTTATGATGCCTTTACCGGTTTCAGAGTAAAGGGAAAAGTAATATTCCTCTTTTCTTGCGTCCAAAAGAGGGCATAGAAGATTCACTGACTTCATTTTTTTTCCTGTCAATTCAATAATATCTTTGCCGGATTTAGAATACAAATACGCAAGAGCATCAAGTGTAGGAATTGAATAGAAGGGTTTCTTTGCCGCATAAGCAAGGCCTTTTGCAAGAGAAAAACCGACACGTAGCCCGGTAAATGAACCGGGGCCGGCAGAAACAGCAATAGCATCAATAGAAGAAATATCAATACGGGCGATTTTAAACACTTTTTCAATACTACTCATAAGAGTCGAAGAATGACCAAATTCAATGAAAGAATCAGATTCAGCTAATACTTTATCCTCTGAAACTAACGCAACGCTTTCAGCGCTTGTTGCCGTTTCTACTGCCAAAACTATCATTTTCACTCTCTTTCTTTATTATGAATTTGTAGACCACTTCGCCTTTTTTTATAAGACCCAGCTCTTCTCTGGCAATCCTTTCCACGGATTTTAAGTCGCTGCGAAGGGCTTGTATCTCCGCTGTCGCTTTTCTGTTTTCTTCTTCCAGTGAGTTTATATCTCTCTCTATTTTTGACTTTTCAAGTTTTGACTGAACAAGGTGAACAAGGCCCGCATTGCCTGCCAGAAAAAAATAGGCAACAACGGCAAGCACCGTATATATCAATACTTTTATAAGTTTTTCTTTTAAAGGCCAATTACTGATTTTCACCCTGCCGACAGGGAGGACGGTGGTATTATATTTTCTAAAGCGGTTATTCTTTGACATCAAGCTCCATATTTTGAAAAAGATTCCACCGATTACAGTTCTACAGGATTCCACTGATACAAGCTTAAAACAGCTCTCAATAATCTTTTATACTTTTCTATATTTCACAGATTTTCTTAAAAACCAAGTACATACTTTTTTCCTAAATTTAATAAAGCATTAAGCTGTTTATCCGAATCTGACTCAGCATAAAGGCGTACCAGCGGTTCTGTACCGGAAAGCCGGATCATAATCCAATTTTTTCCGCCAAGCAAAAATTTATAACCGTCCAGCGTTATCAATTTTTCCACGGTATAATTACCGAACTTAACAGGCGGCTTTTTGGAAAGAGCAGAAACAAGTTTTTGTTTTTTTTCCTCGGTCAGCCGGACATTTCCCCTACCGGTTGCAATATAGCCGACTTCTGCATACAGCTTTTTTAAAATCTCTTTTATGGTCTTCTTTTCAGAAGCTACCATTTCCAGTACCAGCAGACAGGCTAATATACCGTCTTTTTCCGGAATGTGGCCGTAAATCGTTAGACCTCCGCTCTCTTCACCGCCTATTATCATAGACTCTTTAAGCATTACCTCCCCGATGTATTTAAACCCCACCGGAGTTTCTCTTACAGGTATCCCGTATTTTTCCGCCAGAGCATCAACGAGATGGGTAGTGGCAACAGTGCGAACCACACAGCCATTCCAACCCCTGCTCTTTTTCAGATAAACCATTAAGAGGGATAAGATCTCATTTGGAGTAATAAACGTCCCGTCGCGGTCAATAATACCGTACCTGTCCGCATCTCCGTCGGTAGCCAGTCCGATATCCAGCTTTTCTTTTTTTATCGCGGCATCAAGCTCGCCTAAACGTTCTTTATTTGGCTCAGGCGAACCGCCCCCAAAATACGCATCTCTATAGTCGTGAAACACTACAACTTTTTTACAGGATTCTGTAAGAAAAAGATCCAGATAATCTCTTCCGGTGCCATACAGGAGTTCCACTCCGACTTTCATACCCATTTTTTTTATCAGTTTAAGATCCACCTTGTTTCTAATAACTTTTAAATATTTTTCCCTTGGATCCAGGGAAACAACATTTTTATTATCCGGGGACAACACTTTAAGCAGAGGATCATTCGCGTAATTTTCAATTAACTTCGTAGTTTCCGGAAGCGCCGGGCCTCCCCAGGAAGGAGAGAATTTCATTCCGTTATAGGACGCCGGATTATGACTGGCTGTAATATTAATACCGCCTGCAAGTTTTTTCTTTATTATCTCACAGGAAATAACCGGAGTCGGAGTATCTCTTTGGGTAAGAAAAACCTTAATGCCATTGGCAGAAAGTACGCCGGCGGCGGTTGCGGCGAACTTCTCGGAAAGAAAACGAGTATCATAGCCTACGATCACTCCGTTTTTGACCGTTTGCTTCTCCTTTTCCTTCACATAGCGCGCAATAGCCTGCGCTACTTTAGAAACATTCTGAAAAGTGAAGTCGTCGCTGATTATCCCGCGCCACCCGGAGGTGCCGAACTTAATTTTCGCTTCCGTCATAGACGGTATCTCCTTCCGGGGCGCCCACTTTCTGCCAGGCCTTTATCATTTGTCCGTACTTGGTAATAAGTTTTCTCGCTGCTTCAGCGGTCTTAGCTTCGGCATTAAGATGAAATAAAGGTTTTTCACCGTCAGGCAAGATCATTATCCAGCCTTCTTTTTCGAATATTTTTATCCCGTCGATAAGCTCGGCTTTTTTATCTTTGGCATATTCATTTAATTCCCGCATCACGGTGCCTTTGGTTTCCCATTGACAGGCAACATATTCACGGATTATTTTAGATTCCGGCACCTTTTTAATTATATCGGAGATCTTTTCATCTACTACCGCCATAGCGTCAAGTATTTTCACAACCGACATCATAGCATCCAGGGACGGCATAAATTTAGGGAAGATATAACCTCCGAGCGCTTCCCCGACAAAATCAACTTTTCCCGAAATAGCTGTTTCCATCATGCTGCGATAGCTCGTTTTGGTACGGATAACTTTACCTCCGTGTTTTGCGGCTATTTCATCGATTGCTGAAGAAGCAGAGATAGGCACGGCAATAGTTCCGCCCTTATTTACTTTAAATTGAAGATAGGTCAGGAAACAAAGCGCCTGGTCACCGCTCAGCACTCTTCCCTTTTCATCAACAATAAATATTTTTTCCGCGCCGGCATCCAGCATAATCCCTAGGTCGGCTTTCAACGTGGAAGTTATATTCGAAAGCTGTTCTATTGATTGATTAAATTCGTTCGCCGACTTTGTAAGTTTTTTTTCATCCAGATAAGAATTGAGCGACACTACATCGCATTCGAGTTTTCCAAGTAGCGACGGAAAGATTGTGGAGGAGCTTCCAAAACCATAATCTATCACGAGTTTAAATTTTCTTTTTCTGATAGCTTCTTTATCCACTTCATGGAGAAATCCTTCTCTGTAATGATCTATGGCATGCGAAGGGAAAGAAACTTCTCCGACTTCCTGGAATGGGGCGCGTCTAAAATCTTCCCTGAAGAATAAGCCCTCTATACTTTTTTCTTTTGAGGAAGCCAGATCAATACCCTGGTCGTCAAAGAATTTAATATCCACTTTCTCCGCGTCAAAGGGAGACATTCTAACGTGCATTCCCCCCACACTTCTTAGCGGCTTTAAGACATATCTTGCAACACCTATAGGCGTAACCCCGATATCAAAAACATTTACACCTGAAGAAAGAAGCCCTGTCATAAAAGCACGGTTTGTCATTCTGGAAATCCTGTGATTGTCTCTGGAGGTGATTATTGAGGAACCTTTCGGTACTCCGGCTCCGTAGGCCGCTCCAAGTTTAGCCGCAAACTCCGGAGTAATCTCTATATTTGCAAGACCGATAACACCGTATTCCGAGAATATGGTGCGGGACCATTTATCCCCCCAAATCAGACTGGTAGAAAGTATCGCGCCGCTTTCAACATTTTTATGCGGCCAAAGTTTTACATTTGCTTTCAAAACAGCTTCATCACCGATTATGCAATTATCTCCTATTACACAATTCGTGTGAATAGCTGCCTTTTTACCGATTTCCACGGCATGACACATGACACTTTCAAAGACAGTCGCATCCTGCCTGACAAAACTTCCGGACCAGAGAACGCTATTGGTAATTTTTGCGCCTTCTTCAATTATGCAGTTATCACCTATAGTCGAGTTCTCAATTATTACATTTGCTTTTATTTGGACGTTCTTTCCGATAACCACGGGATTTTTCAGTACTGCAGTCGGGTGGATCTGAACACCTGCTTCTATCCATATACCTTTGCCGACTTTGTTTGTCTTTTTACCGGGAATTATAACATCAACTTTCCCGTCCATAATATCATAATGCGAAATTCTGTATTCTGACAAACTGCCGACATCCTTCCAATAACCCTTCGCCACATAGCCAAAAAGCGGCATTTTCTTTGCAAGCATAAGCGGAAACAGGTTCTTAGAAAAGTCAAACTCCCTTTCCTCCGGAATAAGATCCAGAACTTCTTTTTCCAGGATGTAAATACCGGTATTTACCGTATCGGAGAATACTTCTCCCCACGAGGGTTTTTCCAGAAAGCGCACTATCTTTCCGTTCTTATCCGTAATCACAACTCCAAAAGCCAGCGGGTTATCCACACGCGTAAGAACAATGGTTGCCAGAGATTTTTTCTTTTTATGAAACTCTACTGCCTTGGTAAGATCAAAATCAGTAAGCACATCCCCGCTCATGACGATAAATGTTCCATCTATATATTTCGTAGCATATTTCACGCAGCCGGCAGTGCCCAGTTCGGACTCTGTCTTGATATAATCCATCTTTATCCCAAAATCAGAACCATCTCTGAAATAATCAGATATAGATTCCGGCTGGAAATATAAGGCGGAGATCATCTCCGTAACCCCGTGTTTTTTCAGAAGGTCTACGATATGTTCCATCATAGGTTTATTAGCGACTGTAGCAACAGGCTTTGGAATATTACAGGTAAGCGGACGAAGTCTCGTCCCAAAACCACCGGCAAGAATAACAGATTTCATCTAAACCTCCTCCTTTATCCAGCTAGCTTCGAATACAAATATAAAAATATTCACACTTTAGCAACCTTCTTCTATATTGTATTATACTGAATGGATTTAGTCAATTAAAGTTTAATGCCGCAGCTCACGTAATAACATCAGAAGTAATAGGTTAAAATGATATGGAAATATTTTTTCTTGTACTTTCTTTTCCTGTTTTTCTTCCCGCCACAAAACGCTGGCGACCAGGCTATACTTTTTATCTTCTGTACTTACTGTATTTGCTGTTTGTGCTTCCCTTACTTTACTTGCTGTCTTTCTCATTCGGCGGGGGCGTTTTCAGGCCAGATTACTTTACCGTAATAGCCCAAATGAAGTTTTTTTATATCCTGAAAAAACCTGCTGTAGCGGTTTTTTGCCTGATCCGCGATCCAGGGGTCTTTTATCAGATCCTGTATTGAAGCCAGGTCCTTGTTGCCTTTTTTATAAAAGAAACATCCGACTTGCGCATCAAGCGGAACGTGTTGTCCCTTATAATGCACAGCCATTATCATATGGCCGCTTAAACCCAGAATATGACCTGTCCAGCATTTCTTTGTACTGCCTATTCTTAACTTTTCCAACACTCCGAGTAAAACATCCGCATAACTTCCGCATTGGGCATTTTGAAATCTGAGAATTGAAAGAGGTGTTAAGTTATCTTCAACAAATGCTGAGATATTCACATAATTCATAAACGCCGGCTGATGTATTAAATAAACTGCGCCCAAGAGCCTGTCAATATCATTATGAAATCGATGGTGGATAAAATCAGCTATTTTTTTTAGCACACCCGGCTTCATCAAATTAAACATAATTTTTTTATCTGCGCTTCTAATGCAAAAATCCCCCGGCGCCCCTTGTGCCGTGTTAACTCTTTCAAACAGGGGTAAACTTGACATGATATACCGTCTCTTATTGATATAAAAATCAGGATCCTCCGGTTTGGGATCCTTAAAGCTATGAGCAGGCTGTGCATAAGCAAGTTCCATACCGTTTTTAAATGAAGCATGAAAATCACCGCTGTAGGATATTTTTCCGTCTTGCTCCAATATTTCAACTTTTATTTTAAGCCAACCCCCTTCCAGCGGATCAAGCCTATACAGAAGGCTTATATCCTTCTTCTCCTCCGGCTTTAGCTCAAACTTTACAGAGTTTCCCGAATAATAATCATATTGCTCCCCTGTAAGAACAGTGACTTTTAAAATCATTTCTGCCGTATCTTTTTTAATATTTCTTATTGTCACGCAAAGTATATTGTCCGCATCCGCATACATATTATCCAAAAATATTTTTTCAACTCTAACGCTCTTTTTTTCTAAAACCATGTCGTTAAAAACCCAGGGGGAATGAATACTGTTGCCGTTAAAAATATCCGTAGTTACAGTTTTACCCTCGCTTGCTCTGTTTCTCAGAAAATTTATACCCAGAACCATTGAGGGATCCATCTCTATTCCAAGAGATCTGTATGGGATCTTCACAAGCGTAACCCACTCTGTTTTTGTTATCTTTATTTTTGATTCCCATTTCAGATTAGCCGGTTCTCCGCTTACTTTTCTTTCATATCTTACTCTGCCCTGCCCTGCGGTCATTAGCGAACTTTCCTTTTTACCCAAAGCACTTGTAACGAACATATAATATTGTCTGTGACTATGCTTTGGATCGATCATTAATTCGACAGTATCATCAGTCCAATAAGGCGGTTCTTTACGGTATTTTCGTAAACCTTCCTTTCTGTCAATCTTGCTCTTAAAAAGTATAAACAAATCCTTTGTGGTGGAGAACAACAAAGCTGCGTCTCTTTTATCATTAAAACTTTTAAATATAACTGCTTTTTTAACAGGAAAATTATTCAAAGTTATCTTTTTCCCGTTAAACTCTTTTAAAACCGGGCAATTAATAGTGTAAAATTCCGATTCCCACGGAAAAAAACTTAAAGGAAGCCATTTGTTCTCTTCTTTTTTCATAATTCACTCCTGTTTTTAAAGCATACAATTACTAAGACAATATATATCATGATTTAAGGTATAAGAGCAAGTCAATAAGAGAACCCGAAATCCGGAGTAGAAAGCATGCTGTTGTTAACTTGCAAAATATTAAGAGTTTACGGGATTTCGGGTTCGATTACGCTTCCGCCAGTGATATAGGGCGGATCACTCGATGATCCGCCTAACATAATTGGCGGATCTTTTGATGAGATTGAAAAGCTACGGGATTCCGCTGATTATGGAATAGACATGAAGATTTCATTAATTTCTAATTTGAATAGTTCTACTTAGTTTTTAAAAGAGGAACCGCCCGATTAGAGGCGGCTCTCTTTACTTAAGGCAGAATGACCCTGTTTCTACCCGTTTCAACTAACCGGAATATCATACAAATTTTCATCAGAAGCGTTTTCCTGCTTTGATCCCTTGAACGTGTGGCGATTTGTATTTATCGGCGGTTCGACATCATCATCCGTATCCTGCTTCGCATCCGGCCCGTAGCTCCCTATAAGATAGTTATTCGCCGTCTTTGCGCCTTCAGATTCATTTACAGCTCCGGAACCTGTAGACAAACGATACCTGTATTGCCGGCCCCAGGTGTCTTTGTCTCCGCCTTCCCCCAGATACCCTTCATTAATAGTTACAAGCAAATTATCAGGATAATACTTATAATGTGTGTAGTACAGTTCCAGCGCCGATTGCACGCCTTGGAGCGAGGCCACACAAGATCTTACCTCTGCTTCCTGCCTGGCCCTCAGTAAATCCGGCACAACTATAGCAATCAACAATCCGATGATCGCTATAACAATCATCAGTTCCAGCAGTGTGAACCCTTTTTGTTTTCTCATAGGTACCTCCAGTAGTCAACTGCAGTTGATAATAACTTCTTTCCTCTTCCAATACAAGATTAACACAACCAATTGTAAAAAATGTCACAGAGGTGTAATAACAAAAACAGAGGCATGGATGCGCAGATGCTCAGAGGCGCGGCAAGAGAAGAAGATAAGACTATGTATTTTTTTTATCAGCGGAATCCGAAAGATTTGTAATCGGCGAAATCACTGCCGGCTTCAAGTTTCAGCCTTAACCTTCAATTTAGTTTGTATGCAAAAACAATCCGTCGCTATGGAATAAAAAAAGCCCGGGAGGGGGTCAGCCATCCCGGGCATAGGGTCGGTGATACTTTTCAATATTTTATTTCTTGTCCCCCCTTATTCGCAAACTACAGTTAATAATACTCCAGTATATTAACTATTCTTCTGAAACGCCCTCACCGGTTGATTCAGAAGCAGTTCTATTGCTCTTAAAAGAATGCCGCTTTGTATTAATTGGCGGTTCAACATCATCATCCGTATCCTGCTTTGCGTCCGGCCCGTCGCTTCCTATAAGATAATTATTCGCAGTCTTTGCACCTTCAGATTCATTCGCAGCTCCGGAACCGGTGGCCAAACGATATCGGTACACCCTGCCCCACGGATCCTTGTCGCCGCCTTCCTGCAGATACCCTTCATTTATTGGTGTCAGTAAATTGTCAGGATAATATTTGTAATGTGTATAGTAAAGTTCCAGCGCCGACTGCACGCCTCGAAGCGACGCCTTACAGGATTCTATCTCCGCCTGCTCCCTCGTCTTTAGTAAATCCGGTATTACTATAGCTATTAACAATCCAATAATCGCTATAACGATCATCAGTTCCAGCAGTGTAAAACCTTTCTTTCTTCTCATAAACTCCTCCGGTAAATTACAATTTACTATCTGTAATAAATATATCAAAAAGTAACGAACAAATTGTCATCAAATTGTATTTTTTTCAGAAAATACGAGAGATTGACTTTTGCAGTATTTGCCTTTATTTACAAAGGGTTTTATTGAATAAATTTGTAGCCGACACCATATATTGTTATCAAATGCCTTGGATTCCGGGGGTCTTTTTCTATTTTTGACCTCAATTTTACGATAAAATTATCTACAGTCCTGGTAGTGGGATATTCATCATACCCCCAAACCTCATCTAAAAATGTATCCCTGGAAATGACTTCCTCGCGCTTGGATATGAAGAACTTAAGTATCTTAAATTCTGTCTTTGACATATCAATTATTTTACCGCTTCTTTCTGCTTTAAATTTTTTAAAATCTATTTTTATATCGTCAAAGGCGATTATCCCCGAACTTTCTTTTTCATCGCTTCTTTTCTCCATCCTTCTGAGTAAGGCTTTCACCCTGGAGACTAACTCCAGCACCGAGAAAGGTTTAGTAACATAATCATCAGCTCCAAGTTCCAATCCTACCACCTTGTCGGTTTCGGTACTTTTTGCAGTCAGCATAATAATCGGAGTCTGATTACTTTCACTCCTTAATCTTTTACAAACCTCCAACCCGTTCAATTCAGGAAGCATAATATCCAATAAAACAAGATCCGGCTTTTTTGAGAGGATCATTTTATAACCCTGTAGTCCGTCTACGGCTGAAACAACCTTAAAACCTTCCTCCAAAAAAGTATCACGGAGCCCCTTTCTTATGGGTTCTTCATCTTCTACTATCAATATCGTCTTCATATAAGCCTCTTTGGATTAAAAAAAACGCTGAACGTACTGCCTTTATCTTTTGCACTTTTAAGTTCAATACGCGCTCCATGATCTGCCGCAATCTGTTTTACTATTGATAACCCTATGCCTATGCCCTTTTTTGTCTTTACATAAGGATCACTTGACCTGTAAAATTTTTCAAATACAGCTTCTTTCTCCTCTTCATCAATACCAATGCCTTTATCTTTAACCGAAAGGCACACTTCGTCCCCTGCTGCGGCAACTCCTACTATTATATTTCTGTTATCCGGAGAATATTTAATGGCGTTGTCAATAAGATTCATAATCAGATGATTTATCCCTACTTCATCGCCGGGGATGAGCGGAACTTTATGAGTAAGCAGTTTTATCCTGTAACCATACTGCAAGGCATAAGGTTTCACCAGCGCTACCGCTTCTTCCGCTACTCTTGATAAATCCACGGGATTAGAGGTTCTTTGTTTCAGCCGGTATTCTCTTCTGGAGAATTCAAGAACATTATTAATAAGAAAAGACAACCTCTCGCTTTCCGTTACTATTGTTTCAATATAGGATCTTAACTTCTTTTTATCCTTTATTTTCCCGCCTTTCAGTAATTCAGAATACATCTTTATGGAAGTGAGAGGAGTTTTCAAATCATGTGAAACCGTGGCAACAAAATCAGACCTGAGTCTTACCACTGCGGATTCGCTTACCACCATAACAATCGCGACATATAGAGCAACCACCATAAAAACAGACAGAAATATCATTATCTCAACATATATCTTCACTTTACTTTTTCTTTGAAATTCCACATTCTCAAGACCTTTATCCTTTACTCCGACTTTCCAAAAAGTAAATATACTTTTTAAATCCTTTCCGTTAACCTGAAGTTTCTTTCTGTCAATCTTTTCAGAATATGCAACAAGTATTCCGTCCTTGTCGGTAACTTCAATATAGGCTTCAAGAGGTCCGGAGATCTCCCTTATATATTTTTTTAATATTTTTTCAATTTCTGTAATATCATACTCGACCACCAGATAAGCAGGAGTATTAATTACACTTACTGCATAAAGCTCTTTTTTCCCCCCTGCCGTTTTTTTATTATTAAATTCCGGATTCGAGCCAAAATATCTCACTCTGTTTTTACCCGCACTTTTTTGTTTATACTCATAAAGCGCCGCATCAATGTAACTTACTCCTGTTCCGGCTTCTAAAGACAAAACAGAATATACATTCTTAATATACATAAGGTAAGGTCGTTTATTATTTATTTCTTTCAAGGAATGAGTCTTATCTGCTCTTCCGGAGAATTCTTTAATTACCGCGCCTTCAGCCTCGAATAAAATATTTTCCAGGCGTTTACTGATTAAATTCATGATACTGAGCCGGTATGCCTCCTGACGTCTCACTATAGATTGTGTTTCAACAGTGAATATCTGATATCCGAAATAGGCAAAAATAATATTAACCACTACAATAAGCAGAACCAGAATAAAAAGTGCTTTAGTCTTTTGCATACCTGATTCTACCATTTTTTTTTAATTGTATCAAACTGCTTTTTATGGTAAAAAACATCATGGCATTTATGGCTTTTTTGATACCTTTGTACGTGTATCTGATGACCCTGGCACCTTCAATCGTTGCGTCAGGAGACTCAGCAGAACTCACAGTAACAGCCTGGCAAATGGGCATTGCCCACCCGCCCGGGTATCCTTTATATAATTTACTCGGTAATTTTTTTATACATATAATGCCCTGTTCAACTATTGCTTTCCGGGTTAATCTTTTTAGCGCTTTTTTTGCCTCTCTGGCTTCAGGGCTTATTTTTCAAACTATAAAAAGACTGACTAAAAGCAGTATCATTTCATTAACCACCGCTTTGTTCTTTGCCTTTTCACCGCTTATATGGAAATACGCAGTTTTAGCCGAAGTCTTCGCTCTTAACTCTTTCTTTGCGGCACTTTTATGCTATATTGCTGTAAGATGGGAAGAGGAGACTTCTCAAAGCAAGTTTTTACTTTTTGTTTTTATTTTTGGCGCGGCCCTGGCACATCATCAAACAATGCTTTTTGTGTTTCCAGCCGCAGTATTTCTCTTTTTTACTCAAATAAAAAAACCAAAAAGCTGGGTTCCCGCGATTATTCTCTTTATCACGGGTTTGGCCTTTTATCTTTACCTCCCTCTTCGCGCTGCTGCTGCTCCGGAAATCAACTGGTTCAACCCGCAGACCTGGGAAGGTTTTAAGAAGATTGTATTAAGAACGATTTACGGTTCCCCCGCGCTGAATCTCTCTCAACTTTCTTACTTTAACAACAGCCCGTTCTATCATTATCTCAAGGAGCTCTTTTACGGGTTTTTTATTTTGGGCGCGTTTATCGGATTACTCGGATTTTACCGGCAAATCAGGAAGGGTCTTTGGTTCTTTTTCATTGCCTTCTTTTTCACGGGCCCGGTTTTCATATTGTTTACAAAATATGACAACAATCCCATATATTTCAATATCATCTCCCGTTTTTACCCGCTCTCTTTTATTTTTCTCGCAGCCGGTATAGGCACAGGTTTACACTCTTTGTCTCAATATTTAAGCAAGAAAGCTCTTCTTTTGCTTCCTCTTCTTTCCTTGCTTCCTTTGCTTTTTAATTATTCCCGATGCGATCTTTCAAAGAATTTATTCTTGGATAATTTTTGCAAGGCCGCGCTCTACTCCTCGGGAGAAAAGCAAGCTATACTCGTCGTGACGGGAGACTCTACCATCATGGGATTTGACTATCTGCAGATGGTGGAACAGAAAAAAAGAGAAACAAAGATCTTTTCCCTCGAAAAGCTTTCGCACAAGTGGTATGTAGACCAGCTGAAAATTACGAACCCTTCTATTATTTTTCCATTTGAGCGGATCCAAATTAACGAAACTTTGGAAAGCTTCATTACGGCAAATGAAAGAGAATACGACTTTCATGCTATCGGCATAACAAACGAGCGTTTGGGAAAGACTTACAGACAAATCCCTTCAATTATTGGTGCACACCTCAAAAAACAAGAAGCAAAATTTGAAAAATATTCAGATTCAATAAGATATATAGAATCAAAAGTTTCAATTCTTGATCTTACCCTTCATTCAAAGGAAAACGACTTTGAGAAAGAACTCCATACCTACATCGTCAGAGCTTACACAGGCACAGGCTCAGAATTTCAGGTCGCAAACGACAATACAAACGCTTTAATTTATTATAATCGCGCGTTATCTCTCGATCCTTCATTTTATGGAGCCTGGAAGAATATGGGAGTACTTTATTACACGCTTGGAAAAAATAAAGAGGCAAATAATGCTTTTAGAAATTTCCTAAAATACGCCCCATCAGATGAGAAGGACAGAAAGACGATTGAGAATATAGTGAAGCAGTAGAAGATAGTTCATAAGGTTTTTAAGGTTTGTAAAATTTATAAGGTCTAAAATCATTGAAAAATATTAAGTAAAAGCAGGGAAACTATCACGCAGTTTGTCGAAAGATCTCGTCAGAACTTGGACGGATGACTGTACCCCGAGGATGGTCTAAGCGAAGCGCTAAAAGAACCTATTATTTAACAAATCCTGATAATTTCTCTATTTGGCTAACAATTCCCTTCGCTACCATATAATCTTCATTTTTGAAAGCTTCATCCTCCCGCCCTGCGCAGCAACGACATTCTGGGTACCGCTATAAACCGTGGTTTTGGTCCAGTCGTCAGTAGTGAGTACCGTACCGTTTGTATCACTCTGTGTTGTATTTGAATCAGAAAATCCTGTATTACCGGTATACGCCAGATTGGCGGCACCGCCGACAGGAAGAGTTCCCCGCCAGATATCCCAGGTAGACTGGTTACCATATATTACAGTACCTCCAAGAACCATCCCCGAAGACATAGGAAACGCAAGGTTAAACTTAAAAGGAGAATTTACCCCGGTTCAATAAGCCCCTGAATCTATCGTAACTCTGCCCTTTGTCGTCAAAAAATAAATTGGCCGGATTCCTCAAGATATCAAGCCCGTTAATTTCTCTGTCAAGGATAACACCTTCAAGAGAACTTCCGTAATTTAAACCATCAAATCTGTCCCCTGCGAAAACAGGAGCTATTAAAAAAACTGCAAGTAAACCAACGATCAATTTTTTCATGATTTTATATCCTCCGTTATCGATTTTGGATAAAAAAAAAGAAAAACCACCTCCCATTAATAATGCTTCTGCAATTTCCAGCTTTTCATCATTTTAAACCTTTGTTATTCCTTAATAAACTCCACAGGAATACTCAATTTTTTAACCGCTTTTATGTAATATGGAGATAATATTTTGCCTGATGTATCAGTATTTAGAATTGACTTTAAGCTATATTTTACCTTGATCTTGTCTTTTTCGCTGATTATCCCTTGTAGTATTATATCTTTTGGGCTTTCAGCCTGCTCTCCAAGGAATATAACAACAATAATTTCATTTTTAAAATCAATAAAAGGCTTTGCCATCTCAGAAAAACATTTTGCCCATAACTTTTCAAACGACTTTTCGTCTTTTATTACAATATTTTCCACAACGCTATTCTTGCAATAAAGCCCTTTTTGCTCATAAGCACTTTCAAGAGGCGACAATCTGTCAACAGGCGATGATGAAGCCTTCGCAGTGTATTCAAGTTTTAACTCTTTTTCAAGAGGCTGACTAGTCTGTCTGAGCTGCTCTGCTGCATCTGTTTTTCCAACAGTAAATTCTCCCGCTATCTGTACTTTATTGACCGTAATTTTGTCTTCGGCTTTCTTTTCTTCCGTCTCCGTCTTCCTTTTCTCTTCTCTCTCTGTTTCTGCTGTCCCTGCCGTTATTGCTTTTCTTTCTGTAGTTGCTGTTTGTGCTTTCGGTGCCGCACTCTTTCTCTTTTTTTGCTGTACCTCGGATTTCAAGGTCTTCTCGTTTTTAGCAGCTCCGTTTTCCTGTGATGTCTTTGCAGCTTCTTTTACCCTTAAGATATCAACAACGTTTGTACCGTTGTAAAGCTGAAGACCGAACACACACAAAATCACCGCAGTAATAACGCCAAAGGTTCCTTTCAGAACTTTTGGATTAAACCTCTGCCACCATCTTTTATTTTTTTCTATGCGATTGTTGATCCTTACAATTATATTGGGATGCGCGGTATATCGCGGAAGATTTTTAAGCACCTGAACGGTTTTGTTAAAAGACTCTAGATCTTTTTTGCAAGCAGGACATTTCTTCATATGCATCTCAAGATCTGCCATCTCCTGCTCGGGCAAAAGCTCATCTATATAATCTGAGAATTTTTCTCTTATGTCGGTACAAGTTTTCTTAATCACTAAATTACCCCTTTAAGAGCGTCGTGAAGCTGCAGTCTTGCCCTGTGCAAGCGGCTTTTTACCGTACCTAGATCAATATTTAGTATCTTAGAGATTTCCTCATAAGAAAGCTGTTCAATATCTCTCAAAATTACAGCTTCCTTCATATCGACCGGGAGTCTTTCCAGCTCAGCCTGGATCCTGGTTTCGAACTCCTTTTTTTCCACGAACGCAGCAGGATTTCCTCTGTCATCCTTTACATCCAGGGCTTTTTCAATGATAGACAAAGTTTTTTCATGATTTCTATGCTCTGCGCTCTTTAATTTATTTTTGCAAAGATTCACAGTTATCGTAAATATCCAGGTAGATAATGAACTTTCCTCCCTGAATTTCCTGATATTTTTATGTACTGAGACAAAACACTCCTGTGTGATATCCTGGGCTTCCTGATAGTCGGCTAAATACCTGTAGGCAGTATTATATATTTTGTCTTTGTATTTAAAGACAAGCTGGTTGAAATAGTGCTGTTTACCCGCTTTTAAGCCCTTTAAAAGGTCAGAATCCTGCTCGAAAACCAAGTTAAACTCCAAGTCCTATAGATTTAGACAGATGGGTTTGATAAAAGTTCCATTCCATCTGTTGATGACACAGATAAAAGTAAAAACATCACAATGTATTTAAATGATATCAAAACAAAGCAGTTTTCGCAATAGAATTGATTCCCCTTAAATTATATTGCATTTTAAAATCTATTTATGTATACTATTGAAACCAAGGGGAAGCAATGTTTTAAAACAATAATTACATATATCTGAATAACTCTTCCTCAATATTTTATATCAACAAGGAGGAAAGAAGATGAATGAAAAACACCCTGTTCTAATTAATGCAATAGAAACAAAAATATACAGAATTAGGGATCAAGAAGTGATGTTAGGTCATGACCTGGCAGAATTGTATGCAGTTGAGGGATTCAGGCTAAATGAAACTGTTAAGAGAAATATTACACGTTTTCCTTTTGATTTTATGTTTCAAATAACCCAACTAGAATATGTTGTTTTGCTATCGCAAATTGCGATAGCAAACAGCCTTGCAAAATCAAGGTTTCTACCCTATGCCTTTACAGAGCAAGGTATCTCAATGCTATCTTCTGTTCTTAATAGCGAACGTGCAATTAGAATTAACATTGAAATAATGAGAACTTTTGTTGCTTTCAGGAAAAAGGTTTTCACACAGAGGGAAATACTTGCAAAACTTGAGAGCATCGAAGGTAAAGTCTCACTACATGACAACCAAATCACCACGCAAGGCGAAGTAATGAAGGACCTTGTAGAACAAATTCGAAGAATGATAAAAGCCCCCGCAAAAAAGAATAATAAATACGGTTTTAATAAAGAACGAGGATAATCGTTGTTCAGCTTTTCACAATAGAATTGATATAGAGCCTATTTATACGTGAGTATTCGTTCTTTCCCTTCCAATGCTCTCAAGGCACCGGAAGCCAGGGACGCCAGCTCATTTTCTCCGGCATAAATTTTGACAGGAGCTATAAATTTTACTCTTTCCTTGATGTGATGCACTAAGAGTCGGCTTTTTGCTCCCCCGCCTGTCAGTATTATGGCTTCTAATTTTCCGTTTAATACCGTCGAGGCCGCTCCAATATATTTTGCAATACTATACCCCATCGCTTTGTATATTAATTTTGCTTTTTTATCACCTTTTAAAATACGTTTTTCTATTATCCTGCAATCGCTGGTACCGAGATGGGAAACAAGTCCGCCTTTACCTACCAGAATTTTCGACATTTCTTTTTCACTGTATTTACCGGAATAACATAATTTTACCAGCTGAGCCGTCGGTAAAGACCCGCTTCTTTCCGGAGTAAAAGGCCCCTCCTCTAAAGCATTGTTTACATCTATTACTCTTCCTTTTTTATGAACGCCTACGGATATTCCGCCGCCAATATGAACAACAATTAAATTTATTTTTTCATAGGATTTTCCGATATTCTCCGAAAAACTCTTCGCTATGGATTTCTGGTTTAAAGCATGGAACACGCTTACTTTTTTAAAGAGAGCTGAACCTGTTATTCTGGCTTCCGGAGCCAATTCATCCACTGTCACAGGATCAGAGATAAAAGCTGGTATCTTATGCATTTTAGAAAACTTAAAAGCCAGAATTGCTCCCAAATTGCAGGCATGTTCCCCATGTCTCGCGGTAGAAAGATCCCCAAGCATTGTTTCGTTAATTTTATATACACCGCCTCTTAACGGCTTTAGCAGACCGCCTCGTCCGATAACAGCATCGATTTCTTCCGGGTCAATATTTTCTTTTACAAATTTTATGATCAGCTCAAATCTGTATTCCAGCTGCTGAAGGATAGAAGAGTACTTTTGAAACAGTTCAGTATCATGAGAAAACTCAAAACTTTTATGGTTTTTTTCTCCTTTAAACAAAGCTACCTTTGTCGAAGTTGATCCGGGATTAATTACCAAAATATTAAGATTATTTTTCATATCTTTCCGAGTAGACAGCAGCAAGTAATATTGAGAGAAACTTCGTTTCTGAATCATCCGTCCTGGAGGGCACCACCAGAGGGATATTAGCGCCGACAACCAGACTTGCTGCTTTTGCCCTGGCAAAACATGTCAAAGCTTTATACAAAATATTTCCTGCTTCAATATTCGGCAGCACGAGAATATCCGCATTACCGGCAACAGTGCTTTTAATTCCTTTTGCATTTGCAGAAGCTGCAGAAATAGCATTGTCGAGCGCAAAAGGACCGTCTACAACGGCATTTTTAAACCTTCCCTGCGTTGACATTTGCGCAAGAAGGCTGGCATCTTGTGTGGCCGGCATGGCGGGAAAAATAACTTTTTCAACTGCAGCCAGAACTGCAACCTTAGGGGTTTCAATGCCGATTACATTCGCAACTATTATTGAATTCTCTATTATTGCTATTTTTCTTGTTAAATCCGGACTAATATTTACCCCTGCATCAGTCACAATAACCAGTTTATTGTGAGTTGGGATATCAAAAAGCGCATTGTGAGAAAAAATAGAGTGCCTTTCCAAACCTTTTTCTTTATCCAGTATTGCATGCAGTAATACATCCGTATTGAGAGAACCTTTCATCAATATTTCATATTTATTATTTCTGACAAACTCCACACCTCTACTGACTTCCGTTTCATTTACTATTTCACATTTAAATTTGTATTTTTCCAACAGGGTCTCTATTCTGCTTTTATCGCCGATAAGAACAGCTTTTATAACGCCTGTTTTGCAGGCAACCTGCAACGCCTTTAAAGTAGAATCCTCATAAGGCAGCAAGACAGCAAGTTTTTTAGGCATTAGAAAATCCGACACAACAGGTTTTAATAATTCAAATATTCTAGATCTCATCGCCTCTTCTCACCGCTATCTTTCCGGTTCTCGCAACACTTTTTATTCCAAAAGGGGTCAAAAGTTTTATAAGTCCGGCTATTTTCCCTTTTTCCCCCGTTATCTCAATAGTAATTGTAGTATTCCCGACTCCAACAACACTTGCCTTATAAATTTCAACAATTTGCATAATCTGCGGAACATTATCTTTTTTACTGCTGACTTTTATCAATGCCAGCTCCCTGTCAATAATATCCTCTATTGTTAAATCATCTACAGCTATCACCTCTTTAATGTTGTTTATTTTTTCTTCGGCTAATTTTATCTTTCTTTCCTCATCATATACAACTATCGTCATTCTTGCTATCTTTTCGTTTTCTGTTTCTCCCACGGAAAGACTTTTTATATTTATTTTTTCTTTCGCAAATACTTCCGCAACCCGGAATAAAACCCCGGATCCGTTTCTAACCAGTCCGGAAATCGTATGCTCTCTTTTTTTCATGACTTTTTTCTCCTGTTCAGCCTTTCTTCCGCCATCAAAACAGCCGAAGAATATGTTGTTATGTTCTTCTTTTTTGCCAAAGCAAGCATCCTTTCGACATTTTGATAAATCTTAGACACATCAGCTTTGGCTTTTCGCGCGTTATATTTTCCTTCTATCTCCGCAAAGATATTAATAATTCCTCCGGCATTTATTACAAAATCAGTTATATATATTATCTTTTTCTTATCCAGCATTTCGCCGTGTCTTTCCTCAAAGAGCAATTGATTGTTTGCCGCGCCCGCTATCAACCTGCATTTCAGCCCGGGAATAGTTTTATCATTTAATATGCCTCCAAGAGCACAGGGGGAGAATATATCACATTCGGCATTAAAGATTTCATTTTCTTCCCGAATGATTTTCGCTTTAAATTCCTTCCCTGCCTTTTTGAGCCTGTCTTTTCTGATATCATATACTATTAATTTAGCTCCTTCAGCATGCAAGTGCTTTGCAAGAGAGTACCCGACATTTCCCAAACCCTGAATGGCAACTGTCTTTCCTTTAAGACTATCTTTGCCGTAAACTTCTTTTGCTCCCGCCTTAATACCGCAATATACCCCGTAAGCCGTAAAAGGAGAAGGATCTCCGCTGCTGCCGCAACTTTCCGGTAATCCGGCGACAAATTTTGTCTCTTTTCTTATATTCAGCATATCAGCTACCGAAGTTCCAACATCTTCCGCAGTAATATATTTGCCGTTCAACATATTAATAAATTTTCCAAAAACTCTGAATAAACTTTCACTTTTTGCTTTATGCGGATCTCCAATTATAACCGCTTTCCCGCCGCCCAGCCCTATTCCTGCAGCTGCAGATTTATAGGTCATGCCTTTTGACAACCTTAGTACATCTTCCAACGCCAGGGTCTCGTTTTCATAATTCCACATCCTTGTCCCGCCGAGAGCAGGTCCCAAAACAGTATTATGGACAGCTATAATAGCTTTAAGACCGGATTCCCTATCCTGACAAAATATTATGCTTTCATGACCTCTTTCTTTCATTTCTTTAATTATTTTCACAAAAGCTCCTCCTGCCATTGATTAGAACAACCTTGCAGTATTATACCAGTTTCCGGTTAACACTTAAACAAAAGTCATGATTCTCTAAACCGTCTTATTCTATCTATTGATCGGCTAAATAATAATTTCAGATCCTTATCCCATTGCTTTTCATAACCGACTTGTACCAGTACGCACTGTCTTTCCAGATTCTTTTCTGGGTCGGATAATCCACATAAACACAACCAAACCTCTGCGTATACCCCTGAGCCCATTCAAAGTTATCAAAAAGTGACCAGAGAAAATAACCGTCAACTTTGTAACCATCCTTAATTGCTCTGTGCATCTCAGACATATATTGGTTAAGGAAGTTAATTCTATCAGTGTCATGAATTCTTCCGTCGTGTGTTATAGTGTCGGTATAAGACGCACCATTCTCCGAGATATACAATTTCTTAATATTATAATTATCCCAAATATGCTTGATTCCCCAATACATTGCTTTGGGTGTAACGCCCCAGTTCATAGCAGTAACTGGAGTATCCGGATCAAAAAGTATCTCTTCCCAGCCGGACTTATTTTTGGAATTATATTTCACGTCACAACCGCCGTATACATTAAGCCCGAAAAATTCCAGAGGCGTAGAAATTATTTTCATCTCCTCTTTGTTTATTCCCGGCTCGGCCCCTTTCTTCCACATACAATCAGGATATTCACCTTTGTATATCGGATCCAAAAGCCGGCTGTTTTTATCCAGAAAACATTTCTCAGCAGCCCGCAGATCTTTTTTGTTCTCAGGGTCTCTTGGCATCCTTATCCACATCGCATGAACAAGGCCTATATTTATATCGTTTGTAGAATAAGCCCTCATTGCATTTACAGCAAGACCATGAGCCAGATGAGTATTATGAAGCACCTGGTTATTAATTTTTTCGGAAAGATGAAGGCCGGGAGCGTTCCAGTCGCTGTTGTAACATCCCTCCCAAATATGTTTTATTTCGTTAAAGGTAGTCCAATTTTTAACGCGGTCTCCAAGTCTTTTCACAACCGCAACAGAATATTTCGCGAATGCGTGAGCTGTTTCTTTATTCCTGAATCCGCCTTTTTGTTCCTGCACATTAGGCATATCCCAGTGATAAAGGTTCACGAACGGCTTTATGCCGTATTTTAAAAGCTCATCAATATACCTGTCATAGAAATCCAACCCCTTTTCGTTAACTTTTCCGGTTCCTCCGGGGACTATCCTTGACCAGGAAGTTGAAAGCCTGTAAACCTTGAAGCCTAAATCAGCCATTATCTTAATATCCGATTTATAACGATGGTAATGGTCTATCGCTATTTTTGCATCAGACCCGCCCTTTACAATACCCGGTTTTTTTGAGAAGACATCCCAGATTGACTCGCTTTTCCCATCCTCTTTCCATGCCCCCTCTGCCTGAAAGGAAGAACACGCCGCGCCCCAGAGAAAACCTTTCGGAAATTTCAATACTTTTGCGCCCTTTTTCATTAACTTACCGCTTCTATTTACCGTTCCAGGTTGAAATTCCATATGACGCCTCCAGGTAAGACAAAAGTATTCGTGTAATATATCAAATTATATCACGTTGAATATACTCTCTCAATATGATAAATATAGTATATGGAAAAACTGATTAGACTTACGAAGCAAGAGCTTTGTTCAAAATGCGATATATGCTGCCGCTTTCCGGAAGAAAAACCGAATCTAAAACCTACCGGGTTTGATCTAAAAAAGCACAAAGAAATGTTTATCTGCGAGGCATTTGATCTAAAGACGGGAAAATGCCTGAAATATTCCAAGCGTCCTTTAGACTGCAGGATATACCCTTTTGCAACGGCAAAAAGCATAGACAAAGAAAACATCATGCTCGTTCTGGACGAGCTCTGTCCCGCGGCTAAAGAGTTCAATAAAAACAAATTAATACTAAACACAAAAATAAAAGCAGAGAACCCTATTGAATGGGAAGAGACTTTTATACCTCTTAAATTCCTTGTGAAAACCGGAGCGGCTACTGATATTTTAAACCCAATAATGGTATCAGATTTGTTATTCTTCAAATCTTTTTTACCGAAAGATTCAAACTTGTCTGCTTTTTCTTTTGCTTATCATTTTTCCTGGGAGGATTTCCTTAAATTCTCCTGGAAAATAATAGACGGTTCGCTTTGCGTCTTCGCAAGAGACACGGATAATACGTTCATGCCTGTCCCTCCTCTTTCTGCAAAAAACGTCAAGCCGGCGGTATTTGAAAGATGCTTTGAGCTGATGGATATTCAGAATAAAGGCAGGACTGAGTCAAGGATAGAGAATATCCCCAAAGACACAGCTGAAGAGCTGGAGAAAGAGGGTTTCAGGATAACCAAAAAAGACGAAGAGTATATTTACAAGCGGAAAGACCTGGAAATGCTTTGCGGGGATAAATATAAACATATCAGATGGCTTATAAATACTTTTAAAAAAGAAAATGACTACACCTTTGTTAATTACTCCGCAAAACATCTGAACGGCTGCGCCGATCTTTTATTCAAATGGCTCGAAGAGAAAAAGAAAAAGTCCGCAACAGATAATGAACAATTCTTACTGAAGAATATAGACAAAGCCCACAAGCGGGCTCTTTTAGGACATGAAAGCCTGGGTTTGGAAGGCAGGGTGCTTCTCGTAAAAAACAAAGTTGCCGCCTACACCTTCGGCACGCCTCTCGGCAAAGAGACCTTCTGTGTGATGTTCGAAGTTGCCGACCACGATATAAAAGGCGCAAGCCAGTATATTTTCATGAAGATGGCGGGAGAGTTCTCAAAATATAAATATTTCAACACAATGGGCGACGAAGGAATAGAGACGCTTAGGGCGAATAAGATGCATTATCATCCAATCAAAACTATTCCCGAGTTTATGGCATATAATCGGGAATAGTTTATAAGGTTCATAAAGTTTTTAAAGTTTGTAAGGTCTAAAATCTTTGAAGGATATTTATTTTAGGGAGAAGTCGAAAAGCGAGTTCTTGTCATCCCGTGCTAAGACACGGGATCCAGCGTCTTTGTTTTAAAAATCAAGCTACTGGATTTCAAATGACGTTAAAAATGACAAAAGAAGAATTACTTGTTTTCTACCCGGGGTACAGTCCTCCGCCATTCTGTGTCGAGATCTAACGACAAAAAAAGGACAGTCCCCCTACTTTTACTTTATGCTTTTCCCAGCACCTAGAGCCCAGAGCCTAGAACCCTCTTTATCAAATATCTATTTGATAAAGTCTATACTTCTTATACAAAAACCCGCCGATATCGGTGTCAAATTTATTTACCATATCATTATCTTCAAGGTTCCAGCTCATCTCACACCATTCATATCTTCCGTTGGCCCGTACAGCAGTCTCGTAAAATATTTCTGCAATAAGCCCGGTCTTTCTGTACTCTTTCAAACAACCGCCGATAAGGGCACGGCAGCCTTTGATTTTAGGTTTATACCATAAGAATTTCATAAGTCCCCAGATACCCATACCCATTATTCCGTCAGCGCCTTTGAGATGCGCTAATACTTCATTGAGGTTAGGTAAAGTTATCGCGATACCGGCAGGCTTATTCCCGTCTTTAGTCTCGGCAATAATAACAATTTCCGGATCCATAAACTGCAGCATGCCTTCCGCCGCGCAATCCATTTCGGCTTCGGTCATCGGCACAAAGCCCCAGTTCTTCTCCCACGCCTGATTATAAACATCTTTTATTATCTGTACGTCTCTTTCCTTATTTTTAATATCAAAAGGTCTAAGGTTAAACTGCGAAGTCTTCTTCACCCTTTCCATCATCTTTTCAATTCTTTCGGGAACTCCGGTATATTTGCTTTTCATAAGAGCATAGAGATCTTTTACTTTTTTCATGCCGTAGTTTTCCGAGAGTTTAAGGTAATATTTAAAATTATAAGGCATCATGATAACAGGCTCAAACTTAAAACCTTCAAGGAGAAATCCGTATTCATCATTGGAGGAAGGCGACGCGGGACCGCGCATATAGGAAGCACCCTGTTCTTTAAGCCAGGCCTTCGCCGCATCAAAAAGTGCGTTGGCTGTTTCCTGATCATTTATGCATTCAAAATATCCGAAAAATCCGGCTTTTTCTTCATGCACTTTATTGTGCATATCATCAGTGATAGCCGCAATTCGTCCCGCCAGTTTATTGTCTTTATATGCAAGGAAGAGTTTTCTCTTGGCATGCTGCCAGAAAGGATAGATATTGACATCAAGCATCTTCCTGTACTCGCTCTTTAAATTGGGAATCCAGTAAGGATTGTCCTTGTAGAGTTCAAACGGAAAATCTATAAAATCCTTTACTTCCGACGCGCTATTCGCCTCTTTTATTAAGATCGCCATAATTTACTCCTCCTCAAAAAAGATTCCACTTCCGCCAATTATGTTGGGCGGATCTTTCGATGAGATTACAACACTTCCTGTTTTTACTCAAACAGTTCCTTTATTAGAACCTGTTTTTCCCGTTCCATATGAACTGCCAAATCTGTCAGGATACTATTTAAGGTCCCTATTTTAAGATAATTGTGATTTGGAATGGTTATACTGTGTTCACCTTTTTGAGTTGTTGTTAACCTGATGTGACTTCCGGTCTGGTGAGTTATTTCGTATCCGTACTTTTTCCTCAAGAGCTTAATGAGTTCGCCGGCACCTAAATCCCGTGGAATTTTCACGCCGTCAAAACCTCATCCTTTACCATATGCAACCGTATAATGCTCGGTATTTCTTTTGCATCAAAATGACATCTTACGGCATCTTTAACAGACTCTCTTAACTCAACCATAGTCTCAGCTTGTGTAAAAATAGAGAAACCGAGAGCTCTTGCCTCGTATCCGCCTTCTTGAGAATCCTCTACTATGAAAATGATTTCTTTACCCATCTGTATCTCCTTGCTGCTGTTCACTATCTTTACTGGTATTATAACAAATAGGAATATCCTTGTCAAACAGTGCTAATTTTGAATTTTGAAACCGGTTGCTGGTTTCGGATTTCACATTTAATGTGATATATTTAAATTGAAATATTTATCTTCTATCTGTATAATCTCTCCTAGTACTTTATACTTAAACTTAACAGGAGAAAGACATGCAAAACAAACAGGAATGGACCACAAACGAATTCGGACATATCTATAAAGGAAAGGCGCTCTGGAAGGGGAAAACACCTTTTCAATCAATGCAGTTGTTTAAGAACAAGACTTTTGGAACTTTATTATTTTTGGATGGAAAGATACAAATCTCAGAAAGAGACGAAAACCGTTACCACCAATATCTTGTTTCTGCGCCGGTTCTTGCTCATAAAAACGCGAAATCTATATGTATAGTAGGCGGCGGAGACTGCTTTGCCCTGGAAGAAGCCATTAAATTTAAAGGACTTGAAAGAATCCTGATGGTTGAAATTGATAAAGGAGTCGTTGATTTCTGCATTAAATACTATCCTGTTATACAAAAAGTTGTAAAAGATAAAAGAATAGAGATAGTATATCAGGATGCCAGAGCTTACCTCGAAAATACCAAAGAAAAATTTGATGTGATGATAATAGATTTAACCGAACCGCACGGACCCTCAAAGATGCTTTATACAAAAGAATTCTACAATATATGTGTGAACAGAATGAACAAGGGAGGAATACTGTCCATTCATACGGATAATTTCGTCCTCTTCCCTGAGTCCTTCGCTACTATATATAAGACGGTAAACAGTGTTTTCCCCCATATCTTTACCGCGCGTATTGATATGCCTTGTTTTGCCATGGGCTGGACCTATAGAATGGCCTCAAAAGAACCGCTCTCTCATGCAAGAATAATTAAGAACCTCAAAGCTTTAAAAAAGAGAGGACACGTGCTGGAACAATTCACACCTTCAAGTTATCTGCTGGAACCGACACCGGAAGAATCAAAGATAGTCAAGAAATTCGGCAAGGTTTCCACGGATAAAAAACCTTTTGATAAGTTCGAAAACCTCCAAAAATACGTCCTCGACAGGTGAAAAAGATTCCACCGATTACAAAGCTTTTGGATTCCATTGATTACTTCATCTCCATTTTTAAAAACGAGCGGATTCAACTTGCTATAATTGCTGTTTTTGCGGTTATTGTTCTTTTTGCAAAACTTGGAGCGGGCGGGCTGGCATCTCTCGACGACTGTTACTACGCACAGCAGGCAAAAGAGATACTTCAAACCGGGGATTGGCTTACGATGCACTATCAGGGTAAGCCTCTGCATGAAAATGATCCGGTCTGTCTCTGGTCTATGGCTTTTATGTTTAAGACATTCGGAATTTCGGAATTTTCCGCCAGATTTCACTCTGCCTTCTTCGGGGTTTTAACAATAATACTTATCTATTTTCTTGGACGCCTGCTTTATAACCACCGGGTCGGTATTTTTTCTTCCGTAATTTTACTTACCACCCAGATATTTACAAAATACGCAAGGCATGCAATGCTGGATGTCACTCTTACATTTTTTGTAATTCTCTCCCTCTTTTTCTTTGTCAAAGCTGTAAAAGAAGAGGGAAAAACAACTGACAATAAAAACGCTCTTTACTTTCTGCTTTTCGGCGTTTCAACGGGTATTGCAATACTAACCAAGAATTTACTTGGAGTTTTTCCTCTGCTTACTGCAGCTTTTCATACTCTCTTTAATAAGGGTTTTACCAGGCGTTTTTCCTTTAATCTTACTTTTGCGGCAGTAATTGCTCTTGCCCTTCCTTCTATCTGGTATTTTTACAGTTATAAAACAAGCGGATTAGAGTTTTTCAGGGTTCATTTTGGCTATATTATTTTTGACCGCTCGCTCAAGGAAAATGCGGGAAAGCAGGACTTTTGGAGTTATACTTCTTACG
Organism: Candidatus Firestonebacteria bacterium RIFOXYD2_FULL_39_29; assembly: GCA_001778375.1. Lineage (NCBI taxonomy): Bacteria > Candidatus Firestoneibacteriota > Candidatus Firestonebacteria bacterium RIFOXYD2_FULL_39_29. Next base: position 5,867 of record MFGV01000041.1, on the reverse strand, counting down.
CCGCCGCTATTTTCAAATTTTATCAACCCTGGATTTTTCTCGCCCTGGCAGGTTTTATTCTTATGATTACAAAATGGATAAAAGAAAAAGACAAGGGCTCAATTATACTGATAATTCACGTAACTCTAACTCTAATAATTCTTTCACTTTCAAACGCAAGAAAAATTTGGTATATTATGCCCGTCTTCCCCGCTTTTGCTGTAATGGCTTCTTTATTTACAAATAATTATATTCTTAAAAGTGAAAAAGCAAGATCTATAGCACTTGTTTCTTTATTTGGAGCAGGAGCTATTCTTTCCGGCATAATACTTTTCACTCCGGTAAGATTGGACTGGAATAGAAACGCGGATATAAAAGCAATTGCTCCCTTTGTTAAAGAGATCGTACCGGAAGGCCAGAGAATCCTGACGTATCAAACAGAAGAATACTTTGCTGTTCAGCTCCCTTTGATATTCTATTCTGACAGATCCGCAAACTACCCGATAACGGAAAAAGAAGAGATGCTAAAGCTGGTTAAAGCCAAAGAACAGATCTACGGCCTGACCTACATGGAGAGCTTCAGCAAACTCGGCAAGCCGGCTGAGATAATAGTACGATACGGAGAGCTGGTTTTCTTCACAAATAAACCGATAAAAAATAAAAAACTTCCTCTCTATGAAAACCTGATTTCTTATGAGATAAGAAGGTAAAAAAAACCAGTCTATGAACCTCTCGAGCTTACGCACAGAGTTTCGACGATAGGAGATTTTTAATTATTCATGCCAAATTCATTCCACGAGCTCATCCGCCTAAAAGATTGGCGGACAGGCTGCTCGGGATTTTCTTTGGCATAACGTCATAAAAGTCCATAACGTCTTTAAATGTCCATAAAAGTAAAATCATTGAAATATATAAAAGAAAACCACTTTCAGGCTTTTACATTTATAGACGTTATAGACTTTTAAAGACTTTTACGGACGAGTTTTGATGTGTGCAACGTGAGTAACGTCTTTTTATGACTTCTTGCAAACCGATTCATACGGACAGAAGTAGCACGTATTCGATATTTTTTTCGGAAAATCTCCATTCAATATTGATTGGACTGCTTTCTCTGCGGTATGAAACGCTGACTCGTAAAGTTCGCTCACTTTATCCTTCTTAACAAACCTGACTTTACCTTCTTTTAAATCATAAACGCATAGTCCGCCCGGTAAACGGGAACCTTCCAATGCTACCATTCTTGCATATAATGGAAGTTGTATACTCTCACCTTTGACTGTTTTGTCAAAATACGTTTTAGCACCGCTGCCGGACTTATAATCTATGATTATAAATTCCTTATCATTGCAGTCCACCCGGTCTATCCTTCCTTTTACCGTAGCTTCTATATTTTCAAGCTTAAAGCGTCCCTTTTTTTCTACAGAGTAAACAACCGGATACTCCTCTAATATTATCTGTTCCTGTTTTAAAATCCGCTTTAAAAGAGTATCTACACGTTTTCTGATATGTTCCTTCCAGAATTCATGCAAAGCCGTTATTTTTAATTCCGTTTCAACGGAAGAAGTAATTTTTTCTTTAAGCAGGGCATGATTCTTAATTCCTGTAACAAAAGCACCCTCCATAACATTGTGAAGAACTGTTCCTATCTTTGCGCTCTCTATCTCAAATTTCGGTTCCAAAAGGATCTCTAGTCCCAGAATTTTTTCCAGATAGAAGATAAACGGACAATCCAAATACCGATCAATCGCCGTAACACTAATCTCCATATTTCCGGAAAAAACTGTCCGAATGTATTTTTCCGTCTTTATTTTGTCCGTCAATTCCGCCGGCTCAAAGAAAAAGCCGCTAATCCCTTCTTTTCTCCCCTCTTCAATTTGAAGCTCTTCATTAGTCACCGGCAACACCCCGATTATTTCAGCAGGAGCCTTAATTGCTTCCGGAAGAAAATTAGAAGCAATAACAAGTTTATCATCTTTCTGAACGGGATAGGAGAGATAGAGACCTGTTCTTGGAGATTGTATAAGCCTGTAAAAATGAAGGCGTTGAAGCTCTATTCTTCTTAAAAAATGCACAAGCCCCAGCTCTTTTCTTGTTTTATCGGGGATGATCATTTCCTGCTTTGGTTTTAACGGAAACTCTCCGTCAGAAAGACCTCCAAAGAATAAATGCTCCGAAAAAAGTCCGCGTGTATCAAGAACTCCAAGGACTCTGACAGCGTCAGGATCTGCATTTTCTTCTTTATGATACGCTTTTGAGAGTATATTCAAAAACAACTGCGCATTTTCCTCCGGCTTATTCTTCTTTCCTTTAAATACTTTAAGCATTTTTTCCATACCGTTCAGAAGTTCATCAAAACCTTCTTTTATCTCTTTTTCCTCAATGAAATACTCAAATAGAACAAGCGCCTTTTTCATTTCTTTCGTAAATTCGAGCAAATTTAGAGGCTTATTAAGCACTGAAAGAGAAAGAAATACTTTTTCTATATCCCGCGCTAATGTGTTTATATTTTTCTCGTTTTTTTCAAAGTAATCAGGTTCTTCATTTTTTAGCCTTTCCGCCAGTTCTTTCCATTGAGCAATCCCTCCGGTAATTCCCGCTTTTCTTGAAGCATGAGATATCATTTCTCCGGAGACACGACTAAAGCCATGTAAACGCGGAGAGTTCATCAGATCAACCATCATTCTTCTGGGAAGTTCTTCTAATACACATTTTAACAGTAAAGAGACCGGTATAAGCTGGGGCAACGAAAGATACGGTCTGTCCACAGAGGTGGAAAACGGAATTTTATATTTTGGAAATATCCTCTCGACATAGTGAATATAAGTAAACATCGAAGGAAAAGTCACCAGAATATCACGGTATTCACTTTTGTTTTTTTTCAGCTCAAGAATACGGCGGGCAATACCGTTTACTTCCGCTTCCATAGAAAGAGCTTTGTTTACTTTTTGACCTGATAAATTACGCAGTTCACTCCCTCTTTTAATTTTGATCACGGCAGTTTCACCAAGGGTTTTCGCAAACTCAAGAAAATCGCTCTTTACTCCTCTTATTTCTTCAATATCTTCTTCCTGATAATGAAGTAAAATTGTTTGCTCACTGCTTTTAATAAGCGAAGAAAAGAATTCTTTTTGCTTTATTGTGACATCAAAAAAACCGTCCAGAACCAGTATATCATATCCTGTTTTATTTTTTCCGAGAAACTCACCCGCCAGAGACAACCTGTCGACATCATCCGTAAACCCGAGTTTTTTTATCGTTTTCTGATATTTTTCCAGTATATCAACGGCGAAAACAGCCCTTTCGACTACTCTGTCGTAAGTATTAAGCAGCGTTCGGAGTTTCATTTTTAACTCCGCAGTGTTTGCGCCAAAACCGTAATTTTTCAGATCCGTGATCAGCTCTACAAGCACATTCACTGTTCCGGGGGATTTATTAAAAAGAGAAGCATGTTTTTCGTCAGAGGAAAGTATCTCAGTCACAAGGATAAGCTTTAATTTATCATCAACATATCTTCCCGTGCTTATACCGGCCAGGACTTTATTAACGAATCTGTCAAGAGAGTAAAAACCCCAGGTTTTACATTCCGCGGTAAAACTGCTCTTTACTTCCTCGGCTTTCCTGCCGGAAGGCGAGATATACAGAATACTTTTACCGGGCTCTTCGATTTTGAGTCTTTTTAGAACTTCCTCAGAAGGAGTCTTACCTTTATGCAGCGAAAAAGGACAAACATATATTTTTATCATACTATTTTTTAAAAGCAATTTTTCCCTCAACTATCACCGTGTAAACATTGAATTTTCCGTCAACAATTGCAATATCGGCATCTTTGCCCGTGCTTATCCGGCCTTTATTCTTTTTTCCAAGAACCTTCGCAGGTACGGTACTCAGCATACTCACTATTTCTTCAAAAGCAGCACCTGTATAATCCATCATTCTTTTTGCCGCCAGATTGAGAGGAAGCGCGGTTCCCACCAGAGTACCATTGTAATAGTAGCAGGTTCCCTTGATGTTTTTATATTTTATACCGTGATAGATGTATTCACCATCGCCCAGACCGAGGGAAGAGAGTCCGTCGGTAATAAGACATATCCTGTCCGCACCGAATATTTTGTAAATCAGTCTAAGCACCGAAGGATGAAGATGTATGCCGTCAGCTATAACCTGCACTGTTACATTTTTATCCTCAGCAATAGCCCCTAGCACACCCGGCGCCCTGTGATGCAAGGACGGCATTGCATTAAAAAGGTGCGTGGCATGACTAATTCCTGCCTTGATTCCGGCTTTTGCTTCTTCATACGAAGCCATAGTATGCCCGGCAGAAGCCACAACCCCTGATTTTTTAAGCCTTTTTATAAGAGAAAGAGCCCCTCTTAACTCAGGAGCAATAGTCATCATTTTTAGCGTGCCTTCCGAAGCCTCTTCAATTATTTCCATTATTTTATTAGAAGGGCGCATAATTCCGTCAGATCGAATCATACCTTTCTTTTTGATATTAATAAACGGCCCCTCAAGATGAGTCCCCAGCATTTCCGCACCTTCATTATTAGAATATTTCAAAAAATCCGCGATTGCCCTCAAATGTTCTTGTTTTGTATCCGGAGTCAATGCTGTAGTGGCAAGATAAGATGTTGTACCTGAAGAAGCAAGTGCTTTCGATATTTTTTTAAAAGCAAGCAGTGTCCCGTCAAATATATCAACCCCTCCAGCACCTTGAACATGGACATCAATAAATCCCGGAACAGCAATCTTCCCCCGGCAGTCAAGGACAGGAATTCCTTTTGCCTTTATTTTTCCGGAAATACACTTAATCCTGCCATCTTTAACCAGAATATCTTTTTTTCCCGGTATTATTTCAGGCGCAAAAACATAACAGTTCTTAAGTAAAATATCTCTCATTTGTTTTTTCTCCCGGCAAATACAACAATCGCAAGTTCAAAGGATTTCATTTCAATTTCTCTAATTCCGCTTTAATTAATCTGTGAACGGGGTTGATCTTTAAACCCTCCATCCAGATTTCCTTTGCTTTAATCTTATTTCCGCTTTCTTTATAGTAACAGCCCAGCCGGTATAAGAACCAGGTGTTCATATGCTTCAGTTTTATTGCTTTTTTCAGACATTCTATTGCTTTTTTTACATCACCCTTCTTGTACCGGCAAAGACCCAGGGCATAATAATTATTGCCGTTTGCTTCCAGCTCCACCGCCTTCTCTGCCATTTGCAGAGATTCATCCAGTTTTATTCCCGCCTCGCAATTTATCTCCGCCAAAAACGAATAATTACTGCTCTCTTCTTTGTTTTTCTCTATCTCCTGCTTGAGATATTTCTCCGCAGCCTCAGCTATTTCCTTAATATCCGCTTCCTTATTTGTCTCTTTGCAGATCAATATCTTGTTCAGATATGGATATGAGCTTTTTTTTATTTTAAGAGTTTTATCAAATTGTTTTACTGCCAGATCAAACTCTCCCCTTATGTAATAAAGTTCACCTTTACCATTCTCCGAAAAAGAGGAGGGTCCCTTAGAAATTGCCTTATCGAAATCCGCTATTGCAAAATCATATTTTCCTTTTATCAAATACGCATTACCACGGTTGCCATAAGAATACTCATCATCATCTCCCAATTCTATCGCTTTATTACAATTTTCAATTGCCAGATCATAATCACCCATTTTTGAATTTATATACGCAAGCTGACCATAGGCATCCGGATCTTTTGGGTTTAGCTCTATCATTTTATTAGTATCCGCTATTGCTTTTGCATATTCTCCATGATGGGCATATTCACTTCCCCTAGAGTTAATGTCAAATGTTGTGTTTGAGAAGTAGCGAGCATCCTTGGTTACAAAACCTCCTTTCTTGAAAAATCTGAACTTTTACCTCTAAAATTCT